>JAZQXA010000096.1:0-12138 GCA_045632605.1 Candidatus Flemingiibacterium sp.
CGATGGTAACAGAGAATCTTCTTCTCGACATGAATGACCTTTCAGCTGTTAACCTTGATGCAGACTATTACAATCACATTTCAAACGAAAACCTTTCTGTAAACGGTCATCAGTATTACGCAATCAGCGACTTCATGATTCCCGACCCGAATGCGGTTCTCTTTAACAAGGATATGATTGATGAACTTAATCTTGAAGATGCTTATCAGCTCGTTCGTGACAGAGAATGGACTGTTGACAAAATGCTCGAGATGATGTCTATTGCAACCAGAGATAATGGCGACGGACGCTGGGACATTAACGACACATACGGTTTCGGTGCACCTAATGACTGGTATCTCGCAACATTCCTTTATTCTTCCGGCTTGAAGCTCGTTGACAAAAACGAAGCAGGTGAATTCGAACTTACCTTCGGCGAAGATGAACGCTCTTACACTATGATTGAAAAGCTCACTGAGCTCTTTAACGGTCCTGATACACACGTTTATGTATATATGGATACGAACACCGACAATTTGCTGTCAATCGACAAGGGACGTACACTCTTTGGTCTTGAAAGCATAAACAAGCTTCACACTCTTCGTGATTCCGAAGTTGAATACGGCATTCTTCCCTATCCGAAGCTCGATAAAGAGCAGGACAGCTATTACAGCCTCGACTGGTCGGGACTCATGTGTGTTCCGAAAACTGTTCAGAACCAGGATATGGTCGGAGAAGTTATTGAACTCCTCGCATACTTCAGCGAAGAATCTGTGCTTCCCACATACTATGACCTCATGCTCGGCGAAAAGCTCTCGCGTGACCCCGAATCAAAGGAAATGCTCGGAATTATTTTCGACAATATTATCTTTGATGCTGGTATGAACTATTTCGGCTTCACAAAAAATATGAACAAGCTTCTCTTCACCGCAAGCTGGATTACAGGACATCACGGTTCTTGGACCGGACTTGCTTCTCACCTCGCAACATACGGCACCGGTGCTAAAGCAGAAATAGCAGCTTTTAATGAGGAAGTTTCAAAATAAAAAAACAACAGATGCATCCTTTTTTAGGGATGCATCTGATTTTTATTTTGGGAATCCACTTATTAGATTCCCTTTTCTTTTTTCCATTCCTCCGCTTTTGCCGCTGACATTCTCGTTATGTTCTCGCCGGGATGTATTGAATCTGCCCCGCCGTTCACATAAAGAAACAGCTTGCCATCGGGAGTTTTGTAGAGTGTTTCTTCGTAGCCGTCAGTGTCACCAACTTCGCCGCTTGTAAATTTTGCAAGCTCCTCTGCGGTGTCAGTGTCATATTCCACCTTGCATATAATCTTTTTCATGCTTATTCCTCTTGTTATTTCTGTAAAATCAATGCCTTACAGTAAATATTGTCCCAAAAAATCATGAAAAAACAAGGAAAATATTAAATACCAAAAATTACTTTATCCACTCGTATGCTCTACGAGGTGTACCGTTTTCAACATAAATAATTCCGCAGTAAACGAAACCGCAGCTCTCAACTGCCCTCTGCATTATTTTGTTGTCATCATGAGTGTCAATTCGAATATGTGAATAATTCGCACTGACAAACTCAAAGCAGCGACGGAAAACGCCTTTCATTCTGCCGTCGGAAGCAACTCTGTGTATAGCCGCATAAGGAGTATCGGATAACCATTTACCATCTATGTAGGAATATGTTGGGTCATCACCGACAAACAGTCCGAAGCAAGCGGAAACCTCACCATTATCCGCGCAGATAACATACAAATTTTCGTTTTCAATATCGGTTGAAACCAATTCCGAGTCTGGGTAATTACCTTGCCACTGCGTTGGATTACCGTTTTCGCTCATGAATTTTTTCGCTTCACCATATATGCGCATGACCTCGGTAAGGTCAGATATTTTTGCTTTTCTAATCATAGCATTACCTTATACAATACCCATGAAATATTCAACCGCAATTGCAACAATAACAACGAGCGCCGAAATTATAAATCCGTGAACCATCGGTGCGATACCGGATTTTTTCATGTCCTTAAAGCTTGTATTCAGACCGATTGCAGCTAAAGCCGAAACCATGAGAAATTTGCTGATATCTTTCATTACAGACGATACAGAATCCGGAATAAATCCAAGACTTTTCACTCCCGTCAGCGCAAGGAATCCGAGAATAAACCACGGAATTATCTTGGTGATTTTAAGCTTCGATTTTGCAGATGCTTCTGTTCCCATTGCCGCCGCTTCACGCTGCTTTACTTTTACACCGATTATCGCAAATATAATAACTGTCGGAATTATCGAAAGTGTGCGTGTCAGCTTTACCATCGTTGCAAAATCGCCTGCCGCTTCACTGAAAGCATACCCTGCAGCAACAACACTCGAGGTATCGTTTACAGCCGTTCCTGCCCAGAGGCCGTATGCCATATCGGAAAGCCCCAAAGCACTTCCCATAATTGGAAACAGCACTATCATCGCCATATCAAAAAGGAATGTTGCCGACATTGCATAAGCAATATCGGTATCATCTGCATCAATTACGGGTGCGATAGCTGCAATTGCCGAACCGCCGCAAATACCTGTTCCGGCAGAAATGAGATTTGAAAGCTTCCAATTGATTTTGAGTGCTCTGCCAATAAAATAACCGCCTCCGAAGCAGGTAAGAAGCGTAAAGACCATGACGCAAAGTGACAGCTTTCCTACCTCAAGAACAACAGTTATATTAAGCGATGCACCGAGAAGTATTATTGCGAGCTTCAGTATCTTTTTCGAGGTGAATTTTAATCCCTTAGCGATAAAAGGCACCGGCTTCCAAAAATAATTTATAGTCATGCCGATAAAAAGAGCGATGACCGATGCACCGATAAGATGAATCGGCAATATGCTTTCAATAAATTTTGCAATAGCGGCTATAATGAGTGCCGTAGCAAATCCAGGCAAAACTCCAAGTGATTTTTTTATTGATTTCATTATTTTATATCCTCCTGAAATAATTACCGTATGACATTATATCATAGAACAGTTATATTTTCAAGCGTGTTTTTGAATTTTATGAGGCTTGCTCTACCGTAATTTTAATATTTCCGGTATCGGTTGTAATCTCGCACTTTCCGCCTGTCACACTTTTGGGAACATCAATTCTCCCCGTGTCACTTTCGACAAGGAAAATTTTATCCGAAAGCAGCGTTCCCTTAACATCACCCGTGTCCGTCTTAACCCAAATCGCTGCGGCATCACAAGCATCAAAACTAACATCGCCGGTGCCTCTCTCAATTGAAAAGAATCCCTCTGCCAAAACATCAGAAAGTGAAATGTCACCCGTGCTTCCGTCTGTAATAAGATTCATACACGAAACACCCGAAAGAAATGTTTTTCCGGTAGATACGCCAATTTCAATATTCCAATTGCATTCCGCATTTTTAACTTCAATCTCACCGGTTGAAACCGAAAGGTCGAGCGCTCCGGCAGTAATATTTTCGAGTAGTATATCTCCGGTACTCGCTTTTATTTTAATCAAGTCAGAAGCACAAGCGTAATTTTTGACGTCCCCTGTGCTCAGTGAAATATCAATATTCTCAAATTTAAAGTTCTCCGGAATTATTATCTCCCCGGTGCTCTCATTGATAAAAAGCGAAGCATATTCGTTCTCCGGCAGATAAATCGATATTTTCGGCGAATCAAATGAAATGTCTATATATTCATACCATTTTCGCTCGTCGTGAACATCAACTGTAAGTGTACCGTCCGAAACACCAACGGCGTGTTTAATATTTTCCTCTTCATAGCACTCAACAACACATTTGCCATCTTCAGACGGAAGGAACGCAATATCAGCTGTATCAGTTATAATTGATATGTCTTCAAAACTGTCGTTTATATAATAAGTATTGCTCACATACTTCTCCGTACCAAGTTTTGAAAATCCCCAGCCGAACATTGCCACTGCAATAACAAGTATTAAAAGTCCTATTATAATGAGCAACGCCGCCGCTATAAACCACTTTTTGATCTTATGATTCATTATGTATCCTCCTTTTCGCAAAAGACTTTTTGAGTTTAACCGTAATATTTTTTGTTAACACAACCGCACATTTAGTTGCTGCCCTGCAGCCAAAGAATAAAAATATCGAAAGCCCAGCACATATAAAACCGGCGCCTACCATAGCAATCCCGGCAGGAGCATTTGCGGTAAAGGTCAAAATACCACCGGCTGCCACAGCACCGAAAGCAGTGCCCCCGAGCGAAACTTCAACTGCCCAAAGAGAAATTATCAGCGACCAAAGTGTAACATAAAGTGAAAAGATAAGAGCCGCGGCTGAAATTAGAAGTGAACCCCATATCGGTGAGCCAAAGACTAAAAGTACAATTTCCCATACACGAAATTTTCTTTTCTGCTTGGGATTATCATCTACCGATGACATATGAGTCGAAGTTATCTGCGAAACAATTTGTTCGATTGAACCAACTCCCAAAACCGCATCTTCTTCAGAAAGTCCTTCCTCCATGCGGTCATCGATCATTTCGCTGTAAAATCCGATTCTATCATCAATGTCTTTCTCCGGTATATTTGAAAGTGCCGTACGAAGTTCCGCAAGAAATTCTTTTTTAGTCATCGTCCTTGTCCTCCTTGGTCACAAATTGATATATGGACATAACCTCGTTCCATTCAAGCTTGAAATCTTCTATACGCTTTAATCCGCCATCTGTAATATGATAATATTTACGAAGTCTGCCACTGTGCTCTGATGTTTTTACGGTAAGCATTTCGGCAAGCTCAAGCCGTTTCAAAATTGTGTACAACGTCGATTCTGACATTTCAAAATACGGCTTCATATCCTTGATGATTTTATAGCCGTAGGAGGCTTCATTTTTTATTGCGGACAGTACACATACTTCAAGCAGTCCGCGTTTTAATTGAATATCCATAGCATATTCCTCCTCACGCAATATATCATATCACGAAGTATTGTGCTTGTCAAGGATTTCTGGAAAATGTTACATAAACTATATGAAAATGCCCTTGTTCAATAAGAACAAGGGCAAAATTGTAATTTTGTTTGAAATATCTCGCCATTTTCCTTTTAGTTTCATCAGTGCAAAACTTTTTATCCTTTTACTTTCCGCATTTCCTCTGCATTTTTAGCGAGGATGATGCCACTTTTGGCAAGGATATTTCTCCTCCAAACCCTTCTTTTTTCCTCATTTCATTCAAGAAAATAAGCGGGAAAATAAAGCGATTGGCAAGGATTTATCTTCACGAAAAGAGAAGAAAAAGGGGAAAATATGCTGAAAAATAAAGGTTTTTGGCAAGGATTGAACTAATCTTGCGAAAAGTTTGTGGTCAAGGTCTCTCTTGCGACAAAAAATCATGACCACCGGCTAAGCCGGTGGTCATGATTATATGGATTACGCAAATTGAGTATGTCTTCAATCATACATTAGTCATTTTTTGAAGTTCTTGTGCGTCCATTATTTGCTGCTTCATATTTGTATCAATTTCAACGTACAGAATTTCAATCCCAAACTGACGGATGCTCTCTGCCAAAACAGACTTACCCTCTAATTTTTTCTTTTCGGTTGTATCGCATACAACAATGATTTTTCTATATTGCTTTCCTGTTGTTTTTTCCAGCAAGAGCATCTTGAGTATGTCATTAGCAACCTTATTATCTTGGGCTTTTTTGGGCTTTCCAATATGAGCAAATATTTCACCAACAATCAAATGTTCTTTTGAATAGAAATCTGGCTGGATATATGTAAAAGCATTATCAGCTAAATATAATTTTTTGTTTTTCTCAAAACGGATGTTGAACAGTATTTCAATTTGAGAAAATATGACTTCTTCTGCTTTCGCTTGTATATGAGATGATGATTTATGAAGCTTATCCATGCTGCCATCCTCGAAATTTCGATTTTATGAGTTAATCAAAAACCCTCGCAGCAAAATTTCTGCTGCGAGGGTTTAATCATATCTTTGGTTTTCAGCAGAGCATTTATATTGCTTCTGATGGTGATTTTTAGGCTACTTGCGTCAAATGTGCGTCAAAAAACATTGTTCCTTGAGCCTAAAACCTCGAAAACCCTTGTATTTTAAGGCTTTTCGGGGGTCTGGGATTATTCCCACTCGATAGTACCGGTAGGCTTGGGAGTAAGGTCGTAGAGAACGCGGTTTACGCCTTCAACCTCGGTGATGATTCTGTTTGTGATAGTGTGGAGAACAGAATACGGAATCTCCTCGATTGTTGCAGTCATCGCATCCTTTGAGTTTACGGCACGGATGATTGCGGGCCATCCCTCGTAACGCTCGCTGTTTCTTACGCCAACGCTCTTCATATCTGGCATGGAGATGAAGAACTGCCAAACGTGCTTTGCAAGACCGCTCTTGTCAAATTCCTCACGGAGAATTGCATCAGCCTCACGAAGTGCATGGAGTCTGTCACGTGTAATTGCACCAAGGCAGCGTACACCAAGTCCGGGACCGGGGAACGGCTGACGGTCAACCATTTCATCCGGTAAACCGAGTGCTCTGCCGACTTCGCGTACTTCATCCTTAAAGAGGAGCTTAACGGGTTCAACAAGCTCAAATGTCATATATTCGGGAAGACCGCCGACATTGTGGTGAGCCTTAACTGCTTTCTTACCGTTGGATTCGAGAATATCGGGATAAATAGTTCCCTGTGCAAGGAAAGAAATTCCGTCGAGCTTCTTTGCTTCTTCGTCGAATACTTTAATAAATTCACCGCCGATGATTTTGCGCTTCTTTTCGGGATCGGCAACGCCTGCCAGCAAATCGAGGAATCTGTCGGTAGCATCAACATATACGAGGTTAGCATCAAGACCGTTCTTGAATACCTCAATAACCTGTTCGCTCTCGCCTTTACGCATAAGACCGTGATTAACGTGTACACAAACGAGCTGCTTTCCGATAGCTTTTATGAGAAGTGCCGCAACAACCGAGCTGTCAACACCTCCGGAAAGTGCTAAAAGTACTTTTTTGTCGCCTACCTGAGCACGCACCTCTGCGATCTGCTCTGCAATAAATTTGTCAGCAAGCTCACGGGTGTTAATTCGAGCCATTGATTCGGGACGTACATTGTTCATAAAATAATTCCTCCGTTTTATTTGACGGCAAACATATATGTTTGATCCGATTTCTTATTTACTTATATATCATACCACAAATAATAAAAAATTTCAAGAGGTATAAAATAAAAAATCTGAACATTCACTTGACTTTTTATTGTAAATCAAGTATAATATAGTTCGTATTTATAATAAGGAGTCAAAAAATGCCCATTCAGCTTTCGGATCACTTTACGTATAAAAAACTTCTGCGCTTTGCTTTTCCCTCGATTATAATGATGCTGTTCACCTCCATATACGGCGTTGTGGACGGTATTTTTGTTTCAAATTTCGTCGGTGAAACGCAGTTTGCCGCCATAAATTTAATAATGCCGTTTTTGATGATATGCGGTGCAATCGGCTTTATGATAGGCACCGGAGGTACAGCTCTCGTTTCGAAAACGCTCGGCGAAGGCAATAAAGAACGTGCCAACAGCCTTTTTTCAATGCTCATTTATCTGACGATTGGCTTTGCAATTACAACTGCAGTCCTCGGAATAATTTTTCTCCGCCCGATATCACTGCTTCTCGGCGCAGAGGGGGCTTTGGCTGACTACTGTGTAATTTACGGCAGAATAATCCTTGTAACACTCCCTGCGTTCATGCTGACGAATATTTTTCAGAGCTTTCTGATAACTGCCGAAAAACCGAAACTCGGACTTTATGTAACCGTCGCCGCCGGATGTACGAACATGGTGCTTGATGCGCTTTTCGTTGCGCTTTTCCGCTGGGGGCTCGAAGGTGCCGCAATTGCAACTGCGGTAAGCCAACTTGTCGGCGGAATCGTACCGCTCATATTTTTTATCAGAAAAAACAGTTCCCCTCTCCGACTTGTAAAATTCCGTTTTGACGGACGCGCACTCCTGCACGCCTGCACAAACGGTTCATCCGAGTTTGTAACCAACATTTCATTCTCCGTGGTAAATATGCTGTATAATTTTCAGCTTATCAGCCTTGTCGGTCAGCAAGGCATATCAGCGTACGGAGTAATAATGTATGTGGCGTTTATTTTCATAGCAGTATTCATAGGATATTCCATCTCCGTCGCACCGATTATCGGATATCATTACGGTGCCGGAAATCATGATGAACTTAAAAATCTTTTAAAAAAGAGCCTCGTTATAATTTCGACAGCATCTGTAATTCTCACTTCACTTGCCGAAATCGGCGCACGTCCTCTCTCGTTTATTTTCGTCGGATACGATGAATCGCTTCTCAATATGACAATTCACGCATTCAGACTCTATTCCATCTCATATATAATCTGCGGATTCAATATATTCAGCTCAGCATTCTTCACCGCGCTCAACAACGGTCCCGTTTCCGCAACAATTTCGTTTATGCGCACCTTCCTTTTTCAAGTTGCCACACTGCTCCTGCTCCCCGCTCTTCTCCCGGTCGAATATAAGCTCGACGGAATCTGGCTCTCGGTGGTTGCAGCAGAGCTTCTGTCTTTTATTGTTGCCGCAGCATTTCTCATTAAAAACCGTAAAAAATATAAATATTTCTGACAATATAAAAATCACGGAGCTGAAAATATACAGCCCCGTGATTTTTGTTATTTGATAAGCTTAAACGCCTTTGAAAGCTCCATTATAACAGTCGGAACAAATGCAAGTCCAAGTGCGATAAGATAATGAACCGGTTCAAGAAGCAAAAGACCGAATGCTATACGTATAGGTGTCAGCGCAACAAGCGCTGTGAGTACAAACGACAGCAGTGCCGAAAGATTAAGCGTTTTGTTAGTAAACGGTCCGATTTTGAACAGCGATTTATTTGAGCGCATATTGAACGACTGCATCACCTGCGACATGGCAAGTACAATAAACGCCATGGTCTGTCCTGCACTTTCGCTTCCGATAACCTTCCAGCCGAAGTAATAACCTATAAGAGTGAGTGCCGCAAACATCATGCCCTGAAGCACGACCTGAATACCGAGTCCGTGAGCGAATATGCCTTCATTTTTTGGCTTCGGCTTTTTATCCATGATATCCTTTTCAACCGGCTCCATGCCGAGAGCTATTGCAGGAAGCGAGTCTGTTACAAGATTTATCCAAAGAAGCTGCATTGAAAGAAGCGGAGTTTTGTGAAGCAGAAGCATTGCCACAAATACAGAAATCACTTCACCAATATTGGTTCCGAGCAGATATCCGACAACCTTTCGGATATTAGCATAGATACCGCGTCCCTCTCTGACAGCATCAACGATTGTTGCAAAGTTGTCGTCTGTCAAGGTCATATCGGCAGCACCTTTGGCAACGTCAGTTCCGGTGATTCCCATTGCACAGCCGATATCAGCCGCTTTAAGCGCGGGAGCATCGTTTACGCCGTCACCGGTCATTGAAACAACCTCCCCCTGCTTCTGCCATGCCTTGACAATACGAATCTTATCTTCGGGAGAAACACGCGCATATACGGATATCTTTCGTATACGCCTGTCAAGCTCCCCGTCGCTCATCTTCTGGAGTTCCGCTCCGGTGATGGCTTCGTCACCGTCGTTATATATGCCAAGATCCTTTGCAATCGCCGTTGCAGTGATAACATGGTCACCGGTAATCATAACGGGACGTATTCCTGCACTCTTGCATACGGTAACGGCATCGCGTGCCTCATCACGTGGTGGGTCGATCATTCCAACAAGACCGACAAGCGTAAGTCCGTTTTCGAGTGTATTGCTGTCCGGATTTTCAGGAAGCGAATCAATTTCTTTTATAGCAATGGCGATAACGCGAAGTGCATCCGCACTCATTTCCTCGCAGACACGGCGGGAAGACTCAATATCCCCGGATGTACAGCGCTTAATGAGCATATCATATGCGCCCTTTGTTATTACCGTAAGCTTGCCGTCGACTTTGTTAACCGTGGTCATAAGCTTTCTGTCGGAGTCAAACGGCAAATCGAAGACACGGGGACATTCCTCGTTAATTTCGTCCTTGTGCATACCGTTTCTCGTTGCGGCGAAAACAATTGAAGTTTCTGTCGGGTCACCGATATGCTTGACTGTGCCGTCATTTTCAAAAACAACAGAACCGTCACAGCAGAGCGCACCGAGCTTTATAAGGCGTCGTATATCCTCGCCGTTATCATCGGTAATATCTTCGGATTTGCCGGAATCTGCAAGCCAACCGCGAACAAGAGTCATTCGGTTCTGTGTTAGAGTACCCGTCTTATCGGAACAGATAACAGAAGCACTTCCAAGCGTTTCAACAGCAGGCAAACGGCGGATTATAGCATTACGCTTTACCATACGCTGAACACCGATTGAAAGAACAACCGTAACAATAGCCGGAAGTCCCTCGGGAATTGCGGATACGGCAAGCGAAACTGCGGTCATGAAAAGCTCCATCGGGTCAAGATTATTGATAAGACCAATGGCAAAAATCACCGCACACGCTCCGAGCGCAACAAAACCGAGATATTTTCCGAGCTGTGCCAGCTTTTTCTGCAGAGGTGTCTGCGAGTCGGATTCACCCTCAAGCAAACCTGCGATTTTACCCATTTCGGTTGACATACCGGTTCCGGTAACAATCGCTTTACCCGAGCCATAGGATACCGAACAACCGGAGTAAATCATATTTTTTCTGTCACCGAGAGGAGCGTCGTCGGCAACTTCCGCATTTGCATCCTTATCCGACGGAACAGATTCACCTGTAAGTGCCGATTCCTCTGATTTGAGCGAAGAAGATGCGATAAGCCTTGCGTCCGCAGGAACAAAGTCACCTGCTTCTATTTTAATGATATCACCCGGAACAAGATCAGCGGCATCAATTATTTCTTCCTTGCCACCGCGGATAACTCTCGCATGAGGGGCAGACAAATTCTGCAGGGCCTCAAGCGATTTCTCTGCCTTCGACTCCTGAACAACGCCCATTACGGCATTGAGTACTACTATAAGCAATATCAGTGCCGGTTCAAAGAATTCCTTAGGATTTTGCTCAATGCAGGCAATGGCAAAAGAAACCACCGCCGCCGCAATAAGTATCAGGATCATTATATCCTTGAACTGTTCGAAAAAGCGCTGAAGCATTGTCTTTTTCTTTTTTTCGCGAAGCTTATTTTTTCCGTACTTTTCAAGCAAACCTGTCGCCTCGGCATCAGTTAAACCGTTTTGGGAGCTGCCAAGCGACTTTATAAGCTCATTAAGTTCTGTTGAATGTGGTGACATCGAAAGTCCTCCTAAAATTTGGTTACCATAATTATATCCGATATATACTCCGTTTTCAAGGGCACTATTCATTATTTAACAATATTTTTCACTTTTATTCGCAAGTAGTTAATATACCGTGTAATGCGTTCACTTGACCGTGTGTAGGGTGTATAAAATATGAGATGCTCAAGCGAACATCTCATATGTAATATTTTTATCTGTAATTTATAGGCTGTGAATTTACAATCTCATTCCACAAATCCTTGTTAACGCGCTTGCCCCACTCCTCAAGAATTTTTCTGAATACGCGGTTTTCGCCATCTCCGATAATCTGACCGTTAAAACGTGTAACCGGAGCAAGACAGTAAGGAGTTGTCGTTACCCATGCTTCATCTGCATTAACAGCATCATATATCATGATATCTTCTTCCTCAAACGGTATACCCATATCGAGAACAATCTCCTTGAGTGCCTGAAGGCTTACACCCCAAAGGATATTGCGCTTCTTCGGAGAAATAACTTTTCCGTCTTTGTAAATTACAAAGTTTGAGCCGCCGGTTTCTGTTATGTTTCCGTTTGTGTCAAGGAAAATTGCCATAGCCGTCGGGTCGAGCGATGAAACGATATTCTCTCCCACTCTCATATGAAGTCTGTTGCGGTGTTTTCCTCGAGGTGAAACACACTGCGGAGGTATATGCGGTACAGGTGATGTAACCATATTGATTCCGTCAGTATAAAATTTCTTCCACAATGTAAAAGGAAGCGGAAAAACGTGCTGACAGTATGTCGGCTGAATATTACCGGCAGGAGCTGCGGAACCGGCATAAACATAACTTACGCCGGGGGTAACGTAATAGCACATACCGAACTCACATTCGGGATATACTT
>JAZQXA010000097.1:0-98018 GCA_045632605.1 Candidatus Flemingiibacterium sp.
GAGTCGAACCAGCAGTCGAGTGTGTCAGTTTCCTTAATAAATCCGTGGTCGCATCCGCAGTGAGGACACTTGAAGCCTGTGGGGAGGAGTTCCTCTGCGGTCTTGTCGTACCAGGAGTTAGAACCGTTAGCGGCAAATTCTGCCGAAACAGCGGCAATTGTTTCATCTGTGGAAACGGGTTTCTTACATTCAGGGCAGTAGAATACGGGAATCGGCAGACCCCAGCGACGCTGACGGGAAATACACCAGTCTGCACGCTCGTTGATCATCGAAACCATTCTGTCGCCACCCCATGCAGGAAGCCAGTCAACGCCCTCACAAGCCTTTACAGCCTCGGAACGGAAAGCGTCAACAGAGCAGAACCACTGCGGAGTTGCACGGAAGATGATAGGATTCTTACATCTCCAGCAATGCGGATAGCTGTGGCTGATATTTTCGGAAGCGAGCAGTGCACCCGATTCCTTCATATCCTTGAGAATTGCTTCATTGGATTCCTCATAGTACATACCGGCAAACTTGCCTGCATCCTCGGTCTGATAACCGCGGTCATCAACCGGAACAACAATCGGAATCTTGTATCGCATACAGGTTACATAGTCGTCTGCACCGAAGCCCGGAGCTGTGTGTACGCATCCGGTACCGCTTTCCATAGTAACGTATTCGGCAAGCAGGAGCTTACTTTCACGCTCAAGGAAAGGATGCTGTGCAGTCATGTATTCAAAATCTCCGCCGACAAATTCAGCAACACGCTCAAATTTTTCAATTCCGGCAGCTGCCATAGTTTTGTCAGCAAGAGCATCGGCGAGGATATATGTTTCACCGTTTTCTGCCTTTACTGCAACATACTTTTCACGCGGATGAACTGCGATAGCGAGGTTGCCGGGCAGTGTCCACGTGGTGGTTGTCCAGATAACGAAATAGGTATTGTCAAGGTCGAGGGCAGAGAACTTTCCGAGGTCGTCCTTTACCTTAAATTTCACATAGATAGAAGTACAGTCGATGTCCTTGTATTCGATTTCAGCCTCAGCGAGAGCTGTTTCGTCATGCGGACACCAATATACGGGCTTAAGACCCTTGTAGATATAGCCCTTCTTGAACATTTCGCCGAAGACCTTAACCTCGCGTGCTTCAAACTTGGGGTCCATGGTGAGGTAAGGATTATCCCAGTCACCGAGTACGCCAAGACGCTTGAACGATGTCATCTGAATATTGACGAAATCCTGCGCAAAATCGTGGCAGGCATTTCTGAATTCGGAAACAGACATATTCTTATGGTCGAGCTTGTTCTTCTTAATGATAGCCGATTCGATAGGCATACCGTGGTTGTCCCATCCGGGAACATACGGAACCTTGAAGCCGTTCATTGACTTATACTTATTGATAAAGTCTTTGAGTACCTTGTTGAGCGCGGTACCCATGTGAATGTTACCGTTAGAGAAAGGAGGGCCGTCATGAAGGATGAAAAGCGGTTTGCCCTCGTTTCTTTCAAGCATTTTTTCGTAGATGTTTTCGTTTGCCCAAACAGCACCGATTTCAGGCTCACGCTGGGGAAGATTTGCACGCATGGAAAAGTCGGTGTTCGGGAGATTTAAAGTTTTTGAATAGTCCTGTGACATTTATGTTCGCTCCTTTAAAGGCATATTATTTTCTTTTTTTCTTCTTTTTCTTTTTGTTATCTTCAAAAAGAATTTCAAGGTCTGCGGCTTTGGCTTCATCTTCTGGTTTTGAAGTTACAGATTTAACAAAATCCATATAACTTACTTCCTCGCCGATATCGCTGTCCGGAGTATTGATAACGTCCTCTTCGGCTGCTTCCTTATACTGGCGGTTAAGCTCCATTACAGAACCCTTGAGCGTCGATTTTAACGGCTCACGCGAAATATCGAGTGCCGGTTCCTCATCACGAGAGGGAACAAACGGAATATCCTCGAAAATTTCCTCGCTCATCTCTGCTGCATCCATCGGTTCGTCAACGACGATGTTATCGTTTTCGTCAGTTTCTATTGTTTCTTGATTTTCGGGTGCGGCATAGGTGTTTGAAATTCTCGATTTAAGCTCGCCCACTGCCTTGCGGCGCATTTCCGAAGTTTCGGGAATGGATGCTTCATCCATATCCTCTGTGAGCTTTTCGATTATCTGAATGTGTGCGCTATAGCGCTCAAATAACTCACGTTTTAAGTCGAATGCATCTCGCTGAAGCTCGGCGAGAGTTTCTCTGCCATATTCAATTTTGTCGTTGAAATCGGAAAGAATTGTATTGCAGGAAGCTTTTGCGCTTCTGACGATTTCTTCGGCGCGTTCCTCTGCGTCTGCCTTAATTTTATTTGCGGCGCGTTTTGCGTCAACGAGTGTGCTTCGGATGTATTCTTCGTCGTTTTTGAGTTCATCAAGACGTGCTGCGGCAATCTTTAGCTTATGCTCTAGCTCGTCATTTTCACGGTAAAGCTCGGTGTATTTTTCGATGAGAAAATCAATGTATTCATCAACTTCAACAGGATTATATCCGCGCAGTGACTTTGAGAAAACCTGGTTTTTCAGTTCGTGCGGAGGGAGCATGATTTAACATCCTTTCATAATACTTTATTTTATATAAAGCGGCGTGCCGCAAGCTTTATTCGCCCTTTGACCGAGCGCTCATCGAGACTGTCGACGATAAACTTACCGCCTTTTATTCCGCTTGATTTTCGAATTGATATGATATCACCGCCTGTGACCTCACGGTCAGACTCCGATGCGGTGAAGTGATTGTGCTCGACAAGTCCTTCGCGTATCAGCCCCTTTGCGCTTTCACGCGATGTGCGTGCAAGCTCGGAAACGACAGCATCAAGTCTTGGCGAAGCTACAGTTCCGTGTACCTTTTCAAAATTACGTTCAAAATCAAAATTTTCCGGAAGTGTGACATTCTGAATTTTAACCTTGTCACGTCCGATATAGGTCAGTTCACTTTTAATGAATTCGGCAATTGATGCCGACACAAATATAATGGCGCCGTCGCTGTCCGGCAGGATATCGCCGATTACCGTACGGTCGATTCCGAGGCCGACAATTGCGCCGAGAAAATCGCGGTGTGCGAGCCTTACATATCCGCTTGCCTTTATTTTGAGCGGAGTCAGTTCTCCTTCAAAATCCTCTTTAAAAGCCGTTTGCAGGGGAATAGCATCTGTTAGCTGATAGCGGAAGTAAGAGGGAAGACACCAAAGAAGTGTTCGTTCGGCATTAGGATAACCGCCCCAGAAAAAACAAAGTGGAGCAGATTCATCATCTGAAAAAAGTGATGACAGCTGATGCTCAATAATGAAGCGTTCACGAAGATTGAGAAAATGAGTGACACCGGCAACTCCCCCATCGGCGCGCAAAAACAGCTCCCTGCACCGTTTTATTAAAAGCTCTTCCGAGTCGGCAAGAAGGGAAGAAAGATTAAATCCCATCAGATCACCGCGGGCAGAGCCGTCTGAACGATGCCAAGCAGCATAAATGCGACAAAAAAGGATAAATCAATCGGTAAGGCCTGAACGGTTGATGAACGCTCAAGTACAATTCTCACGGGGAGAATGAGCGGCTCGGTCATAGCGTAGACGAAATTCAGTATT
Source organism: Candidatus Flemingiibacterium sp. (assembly GCA_045632605.1). Lineage (GTDB taxonomy): Bacteria > Bacillota > Clostridia > Oscillospirales > CAG-272 > Flemingiibacterium. The sequence continues at coordinate 3,591 of JAZQXA010000097.1, forward strand.
GGTGAGCTGTCGTCAACGGGAAACCAGGAAAGCAGCATTCGCACTATCATAAGCATTTCAAGAACCATCAGAAACAGGCTTACGCAATTTGTAAAAACATAAATAAGGCCGGTCACGACAGCAAAATCTCCGTATGCATGAAAAAGCCGACGACGGGGAGTGCTCTCCGCCGTCGGCAATAATTATCGTTAGATCTCGTTTTCGTAGTAATCAGAGGAAGTTTCCTTCTGACGCTTATCCTGAAGCGCACCCTCGGAAACATCTACATTGCAGGGGGTGATTACATAAGTATTGTTAGCAACACGCTTGATGCCGCCGTTGATCGAATATGCAACGCCGGAAAGGAAGTCGAGAAGACGGCGTGCGGTTTCTTTGTTGGTAGCCTCGAGGTTAAGAACAACGGTACGGCGGTTGAGCAGATGATTTGCAATCTGCGAAGCACTGTCGAAGCGCTCGGGCTTGATTACCTTAATGTCGAGCGAGCTTCCGCTTACCTGAAGTCCGTCATCCTGAACTGCGTACTGCTCGGTGTACTGCGGCTGTGCCTGACCGTACATCTGTGTGTTGTTGAAGTCATCCTGAATCTGCTGTGTATAGAGATCCGGCTCCTCATATCCGAGATCGCTCTCGGGGTTGATACCCTGCTTAATTTTGTCAAAGAGTCCCATTTGCTGTACCTCCAAATTATTTTTTAACTTAATATATTTTTTAATTGTTTACGGGATATGTTCGTGCGCCGAAAATTGTTGAACCGAGTCTTATCTCGGTTGAACCGGCGCGGATTGCTTCGGGAAAACTTTGGCTCATGCCCATTGAAAGGACATTGAAAGAATCCCTACTTATATTATGAAGCTTTTTTTGCGAAATGTCAATAAAATATTGATAAGTTTTTTCAAAAAACTTCAAATAATCGTTTTTTTCGTCACATTTCGGTGCGATTGTCATAAGTCCACGAAGCCGCAGGCTTGAAAATTCGCCGAGCTGTTCGATAAATTCATCGAGCTCCTCCGGCATGACACCGCCCTTTTGTTCCTCACGTCCGATGTTGACTTCAACGAGGATGTCCATTGTGAGCGAATGCTTTTTTGCCTGCTTGTCAATTTCGGCAGCTAACTTTAAGCTGTCAACCGACTCTATCATGTCAACCTTGTCGATGATATATTTAACTTTGTTTGTTTGCAGCGAACCGATGAGATGTATTTCAAGCTTGCCGTCTTTCGGGTGATGCAGGCTGTCGTATTTTTCGAGCAGCTCCTGAACGCGGTTTTCGCCGATAGCTGTTATTCCGAGCTCGTCGATTGCGTAATTTATAACATCGACCGGAACTGTTTTTGTAACAGCAAGCAGTTTTACATCACGTCCACCGGAAAGGGAAGCGATTTCATTTCTCGCTGCTTCAAGACGCTCGGCGATCAGACTGTGCTCAAAGCGGCTGTTTTCGGAATTGTCCATGTGTTTCTCCGTTTGTTAAGTTATGATCTTTCCGACGTAGAGATCTTTACCGCCGGTTATTACGATATCGTAGAGTCCGAGCTTGGTATAATACTCGGGGTCTGTTTCTGCGTTTCTCGGTGCAATGATATAATATCCGTCCGACTCAAGAAGCACATCAATATATCTGAAATCAACAGTTGTTCCAATAAGGATGTAAACACCCATGCGCCCATCTTCGGAGAGACGGACTGCGGAAATCGGAACCTTATAACCGGTGTAAGAGCTTCTTACGACCTCGACCGGCTGCATACGGTTAAAGCTGAAGCCGTCGGGACATTCGTGTGATGAGAATATCAGAATAACGCGCTGACTTCCGTCGGGAGCGATAACCTTTGATAATTTCATCTTAATTTCAGTGTCGTTATTGTGAGGGAAGATAACACTGTAGGTATATCCCTCGTTATAGTTGCGGAGCTCTGAACGTGTAGTTTCAAGTGCTATGTACCATGAAAAATCGGTGGCGATTTTTCCGATAGCCTTTTCGCTATAGCTTTGTGGCTCACTGTTTATAAGCTCGTCGAAAATTTCTGGAGTGAGTTTGTTTATTTGCTCGGTGGTGAAGGTTGATTCATAACCGTCGAGAGTTGAATAGAAAAAACCTGTTGTAGGTGCGAGCACAGTTTCGCTTGCGGCATCAAGTCCGGAGGTGAGGTTGTCACGCTCGGAATTTAAGTTATCAATAATGCTGTCGAAATTTTCAACCTTACCCGTTATTACTTGCCGTTTGTTGAGCAGAGTAAGAAACTCATCGCGGCGTTTGCTGAGCCCGGTATAATCGCCGTCCTCTGCGCCTTTGCGTATTGCCATATAGTAGCTGTCGATGCGTGAATCGAGCGTACCCTTGTCAGATACAGCAAGTCCGTCTGTAAGATTGCTCTCACGGAGTAACTCAATTTCACGGTCAATGGCAATTATTTTATCTCGTGCGTCACTGCTTGCAACAGCATCGCTTGCATATATGGATGCGATGGCAGAGTTTACTTTAACCTTTGTTCCGTCGGCAAAGCTGTAGCCGACACCTCCGCTTTCTTCTGAATAAACAACGGTTTCATTGCGGAAAATGTAAGCATCGAATTTCGCCAAATCGTTTTCGGTGACTTGAATAGCATATTCGGTGGTTAACTCACTACCAAGACTTCCGATAAAGTGATATCCGAGATAGATGACCGCTATGACGGAAACCGCAATGGAAATAAGATATCCGAGAAATCCGCCGAGCGGAGAAGCGTTTCGTTTTTCCGTATTTTTTTGCATCTTTAAACCCTGAAAATATTTGTGGTTTTATAAAATATATTATATCACAAAATTTATATTAAGTTAAGAGTTTTTCTGCAATGTTTACAATAACTTCAAAATTATCCGCCGAATTTATCCAATTTACATTCTTGTCACGCTTAAACCAGGTCAGTTGACGCTTCGCATATCGCCTTGACGACTGCTTTATCATATCAACGGCAGTGTCGAGTGGGATTTCGTTTTCAAAATACGCAATGAATTCCTTATATCCGATTGCCTGAGCCGCGGTGGACTTTCTCGGAAGTCTTCCCGAGTCGATAAGAGTGCGGACTTCATTTTCGAGTCCCATTTCCATCATGATGTCAACCCGAAGGTCGATTCGCCGGTAAAGCTCCTCACGCTCGCGGTCAAGAGCGATAATTTTAGAATCATACGGAGTCGGATTAAGGCGTGAACGCTTGTCCCATTCGGTTTTTGTAACACCGCTTGTGAGATAAATTTCGAGTGCGCGTATAACACGCTTTACGTTGTTTTTGTGAGTTGCGGCAGCAGCATCGGGGTCAACGGCGTTAAGCCGTTCCCACATGGCGTCTATTCCGTTGCGTTCGGCATCTGAGATAAGCTCTGCACGAAGCGTGGGGGAAGTTTCGGTTTCGGCATAGCTGTTTGCTGTGAGGACAGCATCGAGATAAAGTCCCGTTCCACCGCAAAAAATCGGTAGCTTTCCGCGTGAAATGATATCATCCGCGGCAGCTTTTGCTAAAGGCGCGTAATCGGCGGCAGAGAAGGCTTCCGACGGCTCGATTATGTCTATCATATGATGCGGTATTCCGTCCATTTCGGCGACGGTCGGTTTTGCTGTGCCGATGTCCATGCCTTTGTAAATCTGCATTGAGTCGCACGAGATTACTTCGCCGTCAAATTTTTTTGCAAGAGCAATTGCAAGTGCGGTTTTTCCCGAAGCGGTCGGTCCGACAATGGCGGCGACACGCGGCTTTTTTTCGTTTGTCATGTGAATTACTCCACTAAAAAATCGTTGGTATAAACAGAGCCTTTTGCAGGAAACGGCCCGTGAGGTACAAGCGAGGGAAGATAGTGAACCTTGAAATCATTGCTTTCCGGTATAAGTGTTATAACCGTACCGCCGAGCTGTCCCTCAAGGTGATAGTCATACTGGCCGGTTTTCAGTCCGAATACTAATTTCATGCCGCAGTAATTAATGCACGTGGCTATCTTGTGGCAGTGACCGACAAAGATTCCGTCGATGCGGCAGGTGTTCAGAGCTTCTCTGAATTGGCTGTCGGTTTTGATATATGGGCTTGCATATTTCGCTTCCTCGCAGTTGAAACCGAAGTCGCCGTCCTTCGAGGCGATATCGACACCGAGAAGATAATTCGGTGCCTCTGGTGAAGAATAGCCTTTTGAATATTCGGCTTCGTGAAAGATATCAACGGGGATGTGAAACGCCATAAATCCCGGAATGTTGCCGTGTTTACGGCGCACTTCTGTGCCGCAGGAGTTCATGTAATCAAGCTGGTCTGGGTGAATTTTCGCATCAGCAATACAACCGTTTGAATCGAGCATATACAGCACACGCTTCAGCTTTTCACCGCAGAAAATGCCAACGGTAAAATTTGAGTTTCCCGAAATATTTCCTCGCTTGAAAAGACAGTATTTACTGCTTTCGAGCATTTCACACTGACATTCGACACCTATTTTCGATTCATTATCGTGATTGCCGAATACCATTGTCCACGGGATCTCAAGCGAGTCCATAAAGCTGATGAAATCAGCAAGAATATCGCCGCTGTCGTCAAACGACCCGTAAACGACATCTCCGGTGAAAAATATTAAATCCGGGTGCGACTGCGTGACAAGACTGCGGATGTGATTGTAACAGTTTTTTGCTATGTTTTCACGTGACCATGCTGTGCGCTCATCGTGACCGAGCCGTTCTTTTGTGCGTGACTGCGATTCATCGATTATCTGTGTGTCCGTCAGCTGCAGAATGGTGATTTCACGGTCTGTGTCGAGCACGACTCCAAAGTCACAGCCGGCGGTGCGTTTTTTTATAAGCTTTGTCATTTTTTAATAGATAAAGCAGGCATCGCCGAAAGAGAAGAAACGGTAACGCTCGGATATCGCGGTTTCGTATGCATTCAGCATGATTTCGCGGCTTGAAAATGCAGAAACGAGCATGAGCAGTGTACTTTCGGGCAGGTGGAAATTTGTGATAAGTGCATCGACTGCTTTGAATTTATATCCGGGGTAGATGAATATTCCGGTGTCACCGTGCATTGCGTGAACGATTCCGTTTTCATCGGTGACCGATTCGAGAGTACGGCAGGACGTTGTACCGACGGCGATGATTCTTCCCCCGGCGGCACGGCGTTCATTGATAATATGAGCCGATTCCTCGGAAACGGAAAAATACTCCGAGTGCATAACGTGGTCGGTAAGTGAATCAACCTTTACGGGGCGGAAAGTTCCGAGTCCTACGTGGAGCATGACCGGAACTACCTCAACACCTTTTTTGCGAATTGCGTCAAGTAATTCTTCGGTGAAATGAAGTCCCGCTGTGGGTGCTGCGGCAGAGCCTTCTGTTTTTGCGTAAACGGTCTGATATCGACTCTTGTCTGCAAGACGTTCTGTTATATATGGCGGAAGCGGCATACTTCCGATTTTGTCGAGCAGGTCGTATATGCTTCCGGTACTGTGGTCGTAGATAAAGCGTACCATGCGGTTTCCACCCTCGAGTATTTCGAGGACTTCGGCACGAAGTAACCCCTCGCCGAATATAATAATACTGCCGGGCTTGACACGTCTGCCGGGGCGTACCATTACTTCCCACAAATCGAGCTCATGCTGACGGAGAAGGACAAATTCTATTTCGGCACCGGTGCCGTCTTTAACACCGTAAAGACGGGCGGGGATGACTTTTGAGTTGTTTATTACAAGTACATCGCCGGGATTCAAACGGTCGATTATATTATGAAAAATGTCGTGCTCAAGCTCTCCGGTCTTGCGGTTTATCGTAAGCAGTCGCGAGTGGTCACGTACTTCGCTCGGATGCTGTGCAATCAGCTCCTCCGGTAAGTCGTAATAAAAATCTTTTGTCGTAAGGTCAGTGTGAATTCGTTCGTTTGTAATCATTGCACAAAAATATGCTCCTTATTTTTTAAAAAATTTATGCGCTTGGGGTTTGACAAGTCGGAGGAAATATGTTATCATAATAATAGATAAATTATGATAGAGGCGCATTCTCCGATTATTAGGTATCGCAAGGCTTCGCCGCCGCTAAGCGTTACCGAAAGGCGTTGAGTGCCGAAGATACGGTGTGAGGCGAAGCACGGCGCATCTGGTTCTTTCGGATAATATCTGAAGAACTGTCATCATTAACGTGATGGAGTGCTATCTTAATGTATTAGATATTTATGAGCAAAAAAGCTCCGTATATATTATAGTACATGGATAGCCGGTTTTCAACCGGTTTTTTGTTTTTTTTACGCTTCACGCGAAATTTCTCATTTAATATCAACAAGTATCGGCAAAAGGGGACTTAAATTGTACATATTTTCCCGAACCGAACTAAACGAAAGGATGATTTTCTATGTCAACTAAAGGTACAGTATTTACAGGCGCGGCAGTCGCTATTGTAACTCCGTTCACAAACAACAAGGTGAATTTTGAGCAGCTCGGAACTCTCATTGAACGTCAGATAGCAGGCTCAACAGATGCTATCGTTATCTGTGGCACAACCGGTGAGGCTTCCACTCTCACCGACGAGGAGCACCGTGAATGTATCCGCTACTGTGTTGAAAAGGTTGCAGGTCGTGTACCGGTTATTGCAGGTACTGGTTCAAACGATACCGATTATGCCATCGACCTCTCGAAATATGCGTGCGACGTTGGTGCGGATGCGCTTCTTCTCGTTACACCTTACTATAATAAAGCGACTCCAAAGGGGCTTGTGAAGAGCTTCCTCGCTGTTGCCGATGCAACTGATAAGCCGATTATACTCTACAATGTTCCGTCGCGTACCGGATGTAACATCTCGCTTCCCGTATATAAGGAGCTTGCAAAGCACGAGCGCATTGTTGCAACAAAAGAAGCGAGCGGAAACATCAGCGCAATCGCTGAAATTGCCGCTGAACTCGGAGATACTCTCGATATTTACAGCGGAAACGATGACCAGATTGTCCCGATTCTTTCGCTCGGCGCAAAGGGCGTTATTTCGGTGCTTTCAAATGTTGTTCCGAAGGAAACTCACGACATCTGCCGTCTTTGGTTTGAAGGCAAGGCAAAGGAATCTGCCGAGCTTCAGCTTAAGCTGCTTAAGCTTGCTAACTCGCTGTTCTGCGAGGTAAATCCTGTCCCCGTAAAGACCGCAATGGCAATGATGGGCTTCTGCTCCGAGGAAATGCGTCTGCCGCTTTGCGAAATGGAAGATGCAAACAAGGCAAAGCTCGCGGCTGTGCTTAAGGAATACGGCGTTATATAAGGCTGTCATTAAGGATAAAACTTCAGGAGAATAAAAATGAAAGAAACACGAATATTATTTTCGGGCATTTCCGGCCGTATGGGTAAAGCCACACGTGCGGCGACGGAGGGAAGCGGCGAATACAAAATTGTTGCCGGCATTGATGTAGTGCCGTCGGTTGATACTATTCCGATTTATCAGAGTCCGGATGAGGTTAACGTAGAGGTTGATGCTATTATTGATTTTTCGCATCATACAGCAACACCGAAGCTGCTTGAATTTGCAATAGCAAAGAATATTCCAGTTGTTGTGTGCACAACGGGGCACACCGAAGAAGAAACCGCTCTAATCCATGAAGCGGCAAAAAAGATTCCTGTGTTCTTTTCACGCAATATGTCGATAGGAATTAATCTCCTTATCGAGCTTACAAAAAAAGCGGCGGCAATTCTTGGCGAGGATTTTGATATTGAAATTGTCGAAAAGCATCACAACAAGAAGCTCGATGCACCGAGCGGAACTGCGCTTATGATTGCTGATGCTATTGCCGATACTGTTGAGTATGATGCCGAATACACCTATGAGCGTCTGTCAAGACGTGAGGCAAGAAAAAAGACCGAAATCGGTATCAGCTCTGTTCGCGGCGGTACTATCGTCGGCGAGCATGAGGTAATGTTCTGCGGTGCGGATGAGATAATTTCCGTCAGCCACAGTGCGGCATCAAGAGATGTTTTTGCCAGAGGTGCACTCCGCGCTGCGGCGTACATAAGCGGAAAGCCGGCAGGCTTTTACGATATGTCAACGATGATTGCAGGCGAATAAAAATTTTGGGACCGTCAACTTTAAGGGCGGTTCCTTTTTTATTCGAAAAAATTTATTTTCCCGACAGCAATCGACAAAGTTTTAGTGTCGGGTATGGTATAATGGTGTCACAGAGAGCGGAATAATTTCCGATTTTATGAAAAAATGAAAGGCTTCCTATATGAAGAATAATAAAATATGTGCGATATTCGGAGAGAATCCGAGTGAACTTGAATTTGGATACGACGAGGATTATTACACCTGTGCCGTCATGAAATTTCGACTTGTTTCCGCAATGCAGGATGCCGTATCGGAGGGATGCTGTGAGTTCGTTTCAACGCTCGATGAAGGGGCTGCAATGTGGGGCGCAGAAGCGTGCATTGCAATGAAATCTCTCGGCGGAAACATCACGCTTACTGCGGCACCGACATCCGAAAATCAGGCGGACCGCTGGCATCCCGAACGCCGTGAGCGTTATTTTGACCTTATCGAAAAAGCTGATGTTTTTATTCCCCCATGCGGCGAAGAATACGGAGAAGAATACATATTAAAAAATGCAGGTCGGGTGATAATTCTCGGAAATACGGAGTATCCGAGAATTGCGGATTTTCTAAACCGTGCAAGAGCAGAGAATATTAAGGTTTATACCGTTTGATATGAATACATATTCGGTATTTCACATAGATATATCAAAAGGACGTCGATTTTTCGGCGTTCTTATTTTTTTGTTGAGGTGGTTATATGCTTGAAATAATGAATACGGTTCTTTCACATTTGCTTGTGATGTTTCTTCGTGTGTCGAACGGCGGGGCTTACGGCGGTACATTTCCGCCTCCTCTTTCTGCAGCAAGGGAGAGGGAATGCTTCCGACTGATGAAAGAAAGCGGCGATATGGCGGCACGCGGTGAGCTTATCGAGCACAATCTTCGTCTTGTCGCCCATATTGTAAAGAAATATTACGCTTCGGGAAATAATCAGGATGACCTGATTTCAATCGGTACAATCGGACTTATTAAGGCTGTTGATTCATTTGACCCGAAGAATGGAGCGCGGTTTGCGACTTATGCAGGAAAATGTCTTCAGAACGAGATACTTATGTATTTCCGCGCACAGAAAAAGCTTGCGGTGGAGGTGTCGATGAACGAAACAATCGACATAGACAAAGAGGGAAATCCGCTAACTTGGGGCGACATAATCGCAACTGAGGATACTATTGCAGATGACCTTGATATAAAGCTGCGTTCGGCAAGAGCGGTTTCGATAATCAATAGCGAGCTCACACCAAGAGAGCGTCAGGTTATTTCGATGAGATACGGTATTGGCGGCAGGCAGGCGGTCACACAGCGCGAGGTTGCAAACAAGATGGGAATTTCGCGTTCATACGTAAGCCGGATTGAAGGTGCAGCGCTGAAAAAAATAAGCGAAAGCCTTGAACGCTATTCCATGTAATGTCGAAAAAAGGCTGATTCTACCGACATTTTCCCCGACGCAATATGTTTGTGATTTGATATAATATTAATAAATGTTTTCAGAAAGGGATGATTTTTTGAATTCAAATAATATTATACCAAATAGCGAGGCAGATAAAGAGCAAGGGGGATTTCGGTATAATTCAACGAGGAGTATAATTTCGCGGGTGGCATACCTTATCGGAGTAAATGAGAAGCATTTTATAAATGACTATGACCCACCGGAATATCAAATTTACGAAGCGCTCGAAAAAAACGACAATGCAAAAATTATACGTGAGCTCTGTCGGCTCAGAACGGCAATTGAGCGTAATTTCAGTAATATCAATTCCACAATGCAGCGTGAATTCCGTACTATTATGACCATGTCTGAATATGTGCCGCTTGAAGCAATAACTTACCTTGCCGAAAAGGGAATACAGCTTATCAAAAAAAGTAACCGACAAACTGTTGATTACATCTGCGATATAAACCGTTTTATTCTCGACCGAATCAATAATATTCGCGATTAATTTCCGATATGGCTTGATTTTTCGTATATTCGTGAGCTTTTTATAATGCCGGACGGAACGACCGTGCAGGGAACACGTATTGCCGCAGAACAGTATTATGCAAATCGGCTTAAATATCCGTATCAGATGTACATAAACTGGACCCCGGACGACTGTGGGAACATACTGTACAACGATATGAAATTCTGCAATTTACTTTATAAAATGCACGGGAAAGAATTTGAAGATATAAGTCGGGTTTCCGATGCCGGCAGTGCTGTTAAAAACAGTATTTACGGTTTTATTGAAAAATCAGAAAAAACGCTTATTGTGGTGGACTGCGAAAATTCAGACCCGTATAAGCTGATTGCAACGCTTAATAATTTAGATTCGAAAACTCTGTCAAAAATTAATAAAATTTTACTGTATAATGATATTCACGCTTCGAGTGCATGGCAGCTTTTTGAAACTTACTGCAAGGATATACCGGTTGAGCACATTATGACAGAACGTGTCAAGGAAAGCAAATCGCTCGTTGATATAAAGTTGTCTGTCGGAGTATCTAAAGCCTTTTATAAAAACGGTGTGGATTCATTTATTATTGCATCGAGTGACTCCGATTACTGGGGACTGATTGATTCGCTCGGAGAAGCGAGATTTCTCGTTATGGCAGAACGAGAAAAATGCGGAGCCGATATTAAAGCGGCGCTGAATGAGCATGATATATTCTTCTGCTATATTGATGATTTTTGCACCGGAAATTCCGATGAAATAAAAATAGCCGCACTTATTACAGAAACAAAACGCTACCTTGCCGAGCATATTAATCTGAATGTTGAAGTAATGCTCGATGAGGTTTACAAAAATACAAGAGTGCGCATGACAGACGCCGAATGCAAGCAGTTTTACGCTAAATATATCAAGCCGATGCATCTTGTTATAGATGAAAATGGGGATGTTTCGGTCGAGCTGCGGTAAAAAATAATTAAGTTTCAGGGAATCAACTGCAAAATTTTGGTGGTTGATTCCTTTTTTGCAGCGTAAATTGTGAAGTTTATTTAAATATTCGCATTTTTATTTGAAATAGGACGAAAAGTGTGATATAATATATGATATAGTGCTATTATAATACAATATGGAAGGAGTGAAATAATGTCGGTAAAATTTGATGCTGAAGCACGTCGGCAGAATCTGCAGTCAGAACGCAGCTTTGCTGAAATGATGCTTGGAAATACATATCCTGTCCGCGTATATACTCGACATGAGAATGTACTGCGCGGAACGGTTACGGTGTCCGACAAAGATTCCTTCTCGGTTCATACAGCGTATGTTATCTGTGATGCAGACAGTGATAATAACGTCACTGCGGCAAAAACGGTTGGTGTGATGATTGATAAAGTCACATCGAGCGTTTCGCTTGTTCTCGCCGCCGGAGATAAAGCAGATTACTCATGGTCACAGCACGAAATTGCAGAGGCGGTTGATTACTGGGAAAACGGTAAAGATATGCGTATACTCTGTCTGCGCGAGCGTTCTTGCGGCGCTGTGGTATATACCGGCGACGGAGAAAACAGACGGTATCTTGTTATACGCATGAATCTCGGACACTGCGGACTTCCGAAAGGACATATTGAAAAATATGAAACAGAAGAAGAAACTGCAATCCGCGAGGTTAGAGAAGAAACCGGCGTTGAAATAACGCTTATAGAGGGATTCCGAAGGTCGGTTGAATATTCGCTCTCTGCAAGAACAAGAAAGGAATCGGTATATTTCCTCGGGCGTTTTGACGGCGACAACGTAAAGATTCAGGAGGCAGAGGTCAGCTCATACCGTTTGTGTCCTTATGAAGAAGCACGTCGGCTTATCACATACGAAAACGACCGTGTGATACTCGACGAAGCAGAAAAGCTTATTTTAGAAATGGAAGCATAAAATTAAAGCCCGATGAGATTTCATCGAGCTTTTTTGTTTGTTAAGCTTTATATTTTTCAGCCTGCGAAGCAATGAGCGCTTCGTCTTCGAAATAATTAATCTTCATTGCGGACTTAACTTCATCGAGAGTAGCGGCTGCAGCTTCACGTGCGACCTCACTGCCTTTTTTGAGGATGTCGTAAACTCCGGCGATATCTTTCTGATATTCTGCGCGCTTCTGACGGATAGGCTCGAGGGTTGACTCAAGCACCGAGAGAAGGAATTTCTTAACTTTAACGTCACCAAGACCGCCGCGCTGATAATGAGCCTTGAGTTCATCGAGGTTGGCATAATCCGGCAGAAACTCTGCGAAATGTTCGTCGCGTGCAAACGCATCGAGGTAGGTGAATACCGTGTTGCCTTCAATTTTTCCGGGGTCGGTAATTTTTATGTGGTCAGGGTCTGTGAACATACTCATGACCTTTGTTTTGAGGTCAGCTGAGGTTTCGGAGAGATAAATTGCGTTGCCGAGCGACTTTGACATCTTTGCGTTGCCGTCGATTCCGGGAAGTCTGCGGCAAGCGGCATCAGTAGGAAGCAGTGCGTCCGGCTCAACGAGAACTTCGCCGTAAACATCGTTGAATTTACGGACGATTTCGCGTGTCTGTTCAATCATCGGAAGCTGGTCTTCGCCTACGGGTACGGTTGTTGCCTTGAAAGCGGTAATATCCGCTGCCTGGCTTATCGGATAGGTGAAGAAGCCGACGGGAATGCTTGTTTCGAAGTTACGCATCTGAATTTCAGCCTTAACTGTGGGGTTTCTCTGCAGGCGCGAAACCGTTACAAGGTTCATGTAGTAGAACGAAAGCTCGCAAAGCTCCGGAATCTGCGACTGAATGAAAAGAGTAGACTTTGTGGGATCAAGTCCGCAGGAAAGATAGTCGAGCGCAACTTCGATAATGTTCTGGCGAATCTTTTCGGGATTATCGGCATTATCGGTGAGTGCCTGCGCATCGGCAATCATGATATAAGTTTTATCGTAAAGACCGCTGTTCTGAAGCTCCACGCGGCGGCGGAGTGAACCGACGTAGTGACCGATATGTAATTTACCTGTAGGACGGTCGCCGGTTAATATAATTTTGGACATGGGATGTCTCCTTTTTTTAGATATATAAAGTTATAATATAAATTATACCACGGTAGAGGGGAGATGTCAAGTAGTAAGTGGAAAATGGAAAGTTGAAAACGAATTTTGGTGCGAGAAACGGGACTTGAACCCTACGAGATTGTCGCTGTTGCGACAACTCGATCAAGGATGCAAGCATCCTTGAATGCGACTTTACGCACATTTCGTGCATGAAAAAAGTCGACCTCGGGACAAGCCCAATGTCGACTTTTTTGGTGCGAGAAACGGGACTTGAACCCGTACGGTGTGAACCACACGCCCCTCAAACGTGCGCGTCTGCCAGTTCCGCCACTCTCGCATTTCGTTCGGTTTTCCCGACGACTATTATATTATACACTATTCATTCTCATTTGTCAATAGGTTTTTGAAATTTTTTCAAAAATATTTTTTCATTGACAGAAAGAGGCAGATAGTGTATAATTAGTATATGAATTATTCTGATTGGAGCTTTAAAATGAAATCACCAAAAACAGTTTTCGCCTGCTCGGAATGCGGTTATACATCGGCAAAATGGTATGGAAAATGTCCCGGGTGCGGTGAGTGGAATACAATGGAGGAGGGCGATGCACCGATTGAAACATCCGTATCGTCTGTTGCTGCCAAAATAAAACGCATAACACCGGAATATGAGTCGGATGCCATCGCTTTCGATGAGCTTGAATTGCCATCGTTCATTCGCTCAACGACCGGCATGGGCGAACTTGACCGAGTTCTCGGCGGTGGACTCGTACATGGCTCGGTCGTACTTCTTGCAGGTGAGCCGGGTATCGGTAAATCTACTCTTCTTTTGCAAATTTCGTCTTCGCTTTGTCACGGTGATTGTGGTGAACGAAAGGTTCTTTACATATCGGGAGAGGAATCGCAGGGACAGCTGAAGCTCCGTGCAAAGCGGCTTGGTGTCGGAGGCAAGGGACTTTATGTTTTAACCGAAACCAATGTCCGCCGCATTATGGCACAGTGTGACAAGGTTCATCCGGATGTTATTATCGTTGACTCGGTACAGACGATGTACGATGAACACGTTGCATCCGCGCCGGGAAGTATTACGCAGGTTCGCGAATCGGCACTTGCGTTTATTTCAAAAGCAAAAAACGAGGGCATTTCGGTAATTATGGTCGGTCACGTTAATAAAGAGGGCGGGATTGCCGGCCCGAAGGTGCTCGAACACATGGTGGATGCTGTTTTATATTTTGAGGGTGAAAAACTCCGTTCTTATCGCATAATTCGCGCTATAAAGAACCGTTTCGGTTCGACAAACGAAATCGGTATGTTCGAGATGAGCGACGAAGGACTTGTTGAGGTTGCAAATCCGTCGGAAACGCTTCTTGCCGGACGCCCGGTCGGAGTGTCGGGAAACTGTGCTGTCTGCGTTATGGAGGGCACACGCCCGATTATCGCAGAGGTTCAGGCACTTGTTACACAGACGGCATACCCGTCGCCAAGACGTACATCCAACGGTATTGACTACAACCGTATGTGCCTTATTTTAGCTGTTTTAGAGAAGCGTTTGGGATACCGTTTTTCGATAAATGATGCTTATTTAAACGTCATCGGCGGACTTCATATTGACGAGCCGGCGGCTGACCTTGCTGTGGCTATGGCTTTGATTTCATCTATCAAGGACGAGGCAGTTGCTGATGACCTTATTGCGATAGGTGAGCTCGGACTTGCAGGAGAATGCCGTGCCGTACAGAATTTTGAGCAGCGAGTTTCGGAGGCGGTAAGACTCGGATTCCGCAAGATAATCGTTCCGGCGAGAAATCTTGAGCTTCGCGAAAAGTCGGGGAAGAAGCTTAAATTTGATGGCGTGGATATCGTTCCGGTAAAGAGTATTTTTGACCGCATAAATTGGGCGGCAGGGAATTAACTGAAAAACACAAACCGCATCGGAATACAAAACCGATGCGGTTAAATTTTTATTCTCCAAACTCCTCAGCCGGATAGCCGAAGAATACAATACGTTCGGAATCATCTGAAAACGGAATATCCCCGATTGACCGTGCACATCCCATAAATCGAGTGAGAACCGATTCTGTCGAATTCTCGTTATTATGCAGTATCATGTGAACATATCCGAGGCCGTCAGTGAGTTCCGAGGCGAATTCAAGATGCAGTGCATATTTGCCGTTGGGGGAGGTGTGGGATAGCACGAGCTCCTTTAATTCCGTGTCGGATAGTGCGCCCGTGTCAAGGCTAAAACGCTTGTATCTGTCCCCAGTGCGAAAAATAATACCGTCCCCGTCAAATGAGGGGGAATCTGCGAAGAAGCCAAATTCCGCAAGGCGGCACATTCTGCCGTCAACGGTTATCATGTTAAGAAACGAGCGTTTCATCATCTGCCCTCGATTATATAGAAAAACGGGCTTGTGGGCGAGTTTACCATTTTGAAGCAAGCTACGGTGTATTTTTTTCTGTCAAGCTTCGAAAGACGCTCGCCGACGAGCTGGCCCTCAATGTCGCCCTCCGCGTGTCCGGGATAAACGGCGATGAGGATTATCGCATCTTTGTCCATAAGCTCAATAGCCGCTTCAATAGCCGCGAGGGTTGTGTCACGCATTGTCGTGATTTTTTTGTCGCTTCCGGGAAGATAGCCGAGGTTGAACATTCCTGCCTTTACCGGCTTATCTACAAATTCCTTTACTCTGTGGTGCGAAGCGCAGATGAGAGTATAATTTTCGGCACAGCCTGCCGCTGTGAGATTCTTTTTGGTCGATTCTAATGCGGATGGCTGTATGTCAAACGCATAAACGTGTCCCGATTCTCCGACGGTTTTTGATAAAAACTCGGTGTCGTGCCCGTTTCCCATCGTGTAATCAACTGCGATATCTCCCTCGCGAAGATGCTGTAAAATAAAATATTTGTGCATATCAAGCAAGTCTACCATTGCCATATTATATTTGCTCCTTAAAAGTGTTTTTTCAATTATACCACATTCATATAAAAAAATCAATGGGTGAATACGATTTAAACGTATTCACCCAATATTATTTAGAATTTGATGACCTGACCTAGTTCAGCTGATTTGAATGCCGCTTCCATAACCTTCATGTCAAGCATCATCTCTTCATGTGTTACAAGCTGCGGCTCAATGCCGTCGATTGCCTTTACGAAGTTGCGGTAGTAGTCGTGTACATCGGATACGGGACGCTCACACTCATATTCGTCAACAGTTACGCTGTCACGAGGCGCCATTGTCTTTGTAAGGCCAGCGGCAGTTTCAACCGGCATAACGTCCGATTCATGCCATGCCTTGCATTTTACGACCTTGCAGTTCTCGCGCCAGTCGGTGATAAGCGCAGTACCTTTCATGCCCTGCATATAGAAACGGGGCAGGGGAATGAAATTGTATGTGCCGAGCTCGATGTAAGCTCTGCAGCCGTTTTCAAACATAAGTTCAAGCTTGAAGCCGTCGTCAACTTCGTTGTTAGTGATATGGTCAAGACGGCAGAAAACAGTATCAATTTTCGAGGGGACAATCTGGAGAATCTGGTCGATAAGATGAATACCCCAGTCGTAG
The DNA here is from genome assembly GCA_045632605.1 of Candidatus Flemingiibacterium sp. Classification (GTDB taxonomy): domain Bacteria; phylum Bacillota; class Clostridia; order Oscillospirales; family CAG-272; genus Flemingiibacterium. The sequence continues at coordinate 20,173 of JAZQXA010000097.1, forward strand.
ATCATTCCGCCGCCGTACTGCTTCATGCCTCTCCAGTCGGAGGGGATTCCGCGTGAACCGTGTACACGGGATTCAATGTTGAATATTTCGCCGATTTCGCCCGATTCGTAGAGCTTCTTCATTGCGAGAGTATCAACGTCAAAACGGCGGTTTTGGTGTACGGAAAAAATCTTTCCTGCCTTGTTTGCCGCATCAATCATATCCTGAAGATCTTCAGAGCAGAGTGTTACCGGCTTTTCGCAGATAACATTTTTGCCTGCTTCGAGAGCACGGATAACAACCGACTTATGCTGGTCATTCGGGATTGCTACAGTAACAATATCGACATTTGAATCGTTAAGTACTTCTTCAAAGGAAGCGTAAGCATGAATGCCGCGTGATTCTGCAAGCTCTGATTTTTTCGGGTCTATATCATATATTCCGAGAAGATTTACGACATCACTTTTCTGCGCGTGACCGACGTGCCAGCCACCCATCCCGCCGTAGCCTATTACTACTAAATTTTTCATTTTATTCCTCGATTCTCATGCCCAGGATATTGTTCCGGGCTTTACTTCTTTAATAATAACCTGTTTCAGAGCGTCAACGGCTTTTGAGAGCCCCTCGTCGATTGTCATAAGGCTGTCTTCATGCTCAATGGACATGACCTTATCGTATCCGACAAGACGAAGCGCAGATACGATGTCTTTCCAGTATGCAATGTCATTTCCGTAGCCGACAGCGCGGAATACCCACGAACGGTTGATTTCATCGCCGTAATGCTTGGTGTCAAGTACGCCATTGCGGCTGGTGTTGATGTCATCAACCTTGGTGTCCTTTGCGTGGAAATGATAGACTGCACCTTTAAGCTCACGGATTGCGGCAACGGGGTCGATGCCCTGCCAGATAAGGTGCGAGGGATCGAAATTAGCGCCGATAGTGTCGCCGACAGCAGCACGGAGCTTGAGGAGAGTTTCTGGATTGTAAACACAGAAGCCGGGGTGCATTTCAAGTGCGATTTTTGTAACGCCGTGAGCGTTTGCAAACTTAACTTCCTCTTTCCAGTAGGGTATGAGAACGTCATTCCACTGATAGTCGAGAATGGAGAGGAAATCGTCCGGCCATGGGCAGGTTACCCAGTTCGGATATTTTGCGCCGGCATAGTCGCCGGGACAGCCCGAAAATGTGATTACAGTGTCAAGCCCCATCTTTTCAGCAAGAAGTATTGCCGCTCTGAAATCGGCTTCAAAGCCTGCGGCGATTTCCTTGTTCGGATGAACGGGATTGCCGTGGCAGGCAAGGGCACAGGGCTCGATGCCGTGCTTTTTGAATGTTTCTGTAAATTCGTTGTATTTTACATCATCATTAAGCAGAATAGCCGGGTCACAGTGTGCCTTGCCGGGATATCCGCCGCAGCCGATTTCAGCCGCTTCAATGCCGAGTGAAGCAAAAATCGAAAGTGCTTCGTCGAGGCTTTTTTCGCCGTAGCAGTTGGTAATAACAGAAATTTTCATGATATTACCTCCGCTCAAAAATTATAGATAGTACCGGTCTTTGCAGACTCGTAGATGCCCTCCAGTATCTTTGTTACGCAGAGAGCCTGCTCGGGAAGAACGCAGGGGTCTTTATCCTCTCTGATAGCGGCAATCCACTGACGTGCTTCAACATCTGCACTTGTAAGATCACCGCTGCCCTCGTTGAAAGCAACGCCGCCTCTGGTGAGGTCGGGAGTTGTAACGCACTGTCTGCCGTTAATGATGGAATTTATACGAAGACCGTTCATCATATCGCCGCCTGCCTTTGTTCCGCAGACGGATGTTACTGCTTCGCGAACATCGAGAGTGTTGAGCGCCCAGGCGGACTCAAGAACTATAGTGGCACCGTTTTCCATAACGATGAATCCGAATGCGGAATCTTCAACGGTGAACTTTTCGGGGTCCCAGTCGCCCCATGCGTTTCCGGTGCGTGTGTCGTTGTTAAGTTTATGATATGCTGTTCCGACGCAGTACTTAGGCTTGTAGTTGTTCATCATCCAAAGTGTCAGGTCGAGAGCGTGTGTTCCTATATCAATAAGAGGTCCGCCGCCTTGTTCGTATTCATTTAGGAATACGCCCCATGTCGGAACGGCACGGCGGCGAAGTGCGGTTGCCTTGGCGTAGTAAATATCGCCGAAGGTGCCTTTTTCTGCTTCTTCATGCATAAATTCCGAATCCGGGCGGTAACGTCCCTGATATCCGATGGTAAGCTTTTTGCCGGTACGCTTTGATGCTTCGAGCATTTTTTCTGCCTCTGCGGAGTTGATTGCCATCGGCTTTTCGCACATAACATGCTTGCCCGATTCGAGCGCATCAACGGTGATAAAGCTGTGGCTTCTGTTCGGTGTACAAACGTGGATAACATCAATACTTGTATCTTTAAGCAGTTCTTTATAGTCTGTGTAAATTTTTGCATTAGGAGTTCCAAACTCCTTTGCGGAGGATTCTGCTCTATCTTTTATGATATCGCAGAAAGCGACCATTTCAACGCCGGCGATTTTTTTTAGGGCAGGCATATGCTTTTTAGTGGCTATGCCGCCGCATCCAATCATGCCGATGCGGATGGTCTTGTCGGTATTTGCAGTCATTATGAACTACCTCCAAAATAAAAAATTAACCGTACGACGCGCAGCGCCCATAATCCTTGACGTGCGTATGCCGTACGGTATAATGATACCCTTTTTTTTTTTAAAAGTCAATCCTTTTTGGAAAAAAACTTGTTTTTATGCGCAATTTTGCGTAAATTTTTACCATTTTAAATTTTGCTTACTTTATATAATATGTATAGTAGACGATAATGGTTCGTTCACGTCCGTTTTGAGTTAAGTCAGGGGCGGTTAACATGGCTCCGTCGTTGCTCATAAGCTCCCATGCACGGAGCTCCGTCACCTTACAGCGAAAGACGATATCAGAGCTTGAGAGCACAATAAATTCGTCGTCCTTAATCGAAAGTGAGCCGGCGTGACCGATGACAGTATCCTTGCCGTCCGCTTCACGCTCTGTGCAGTATTTTATCGCACGTCCCGAAAGATGCTTTGCCATTTCTATGCGGAATGCGACGGAGTTTTCGTTCTTGGGTTTAAAAAGCTTTTTTATGAAACCAAACATTGTTTTATTTCCTCTCTGAATATATATATGCTTATGATACATCTTTTCATGCAAAATGTCAACTGAATTTTCTAAAAATAAGGCACGCCGGTCAGCGTGCCCGTATAATTATTTTTTAAAGAGTCTTGCTGCGTTGGAATAAAAGAGCTTTTCAACGGCATCCTCATTAAGGTCGGTGAGAATGCAGGCTTCTCTTGTTGCCATGAGGTTTTCGGTTCCGATAAGCCAAGTGTTAAAATCGGTGTTTGAATTAAAATTTTCAAGGTCTTCTTTGTAAATCCAGTAGAAGGTGTCGCCAAGTGATACCTGCTTCCCGACACACATTGTTATCGGCCAGTCAGAGCCCCACATACAGCGGTCGATTCCGATTTTGTTTATAATTGCAATCATCGCGGGAGATTCGCAAATACCGGAGAAATCGTACCACACATTTTCGTAAGGTGCAAGCTCGCCAACTGTTTCTATTGTTGTCCAAGCTGCAAATCCACGTGCCGCATGAGCGAGAATGAGAGTTGCATTCGGATAACGCTTTGCCATTTCTTTAATATATCTCATGTTATCTTCGTCAGCCAGAGATTTCGGACGAACCATGTGAAGTGTGATAACAAGCTTTCTTTCATTTGCAACTTGCCATACTGTTTCGGGGAGATATTCTCCAATGGAAGCATAATATGTGTCCGGGCGGTCTGCCTGAAGATGATAGCACTTGAAGCCGCAGATTCCGGGATGAATAAGCTGCCCTTCAATTTCTTCAACGGTGTCGTCCGGGTGGACGAGAATTTCACCGACGTTTTTCGGATATTTTTTCAGTTCTTCAACAAGAAAGTCTGTCATCTTCTGACGTTCAGGCTTTGCGCGAAGCTCCTTATAGGGATTTGCAATTCCGTTGCAAATTACCTCGCGGTTACCGAAGATAGGTGCGGTATCGGCATAATAATCGGTAAAGTTAAGATTTACCGGCTTTATTCCGAAAGGTCTGTCAGACAGATGCATATGCACGTCAAAAATCTTTCCCGGCAGAAATGCATCAAGCTTCTTGATTGCCTCTAGGTCGCTTGCTGTGTAAACTTCGTCTTTAAAAACTTTCTTTTCCATGTTTCGTTTGAATCCTTTCCTGTATATTCTTTTCTCTATTTTTTCTTTACCTTGAAAAATGAATTTCTGTATTGATTAGGTGTTTCGCCTGTGTTTTCCTTGAAAACTTTAAAAAATGCAGATTTTGACGTATATCCGATTTGTTCGTAAATTTCTTCGATTGGCGTGTCTGTATTGCGCAGCATCCATGATGCATATCCAATACGGTGCGAAATTAGCTTGGCATTAAAATTTACGCCGTAATTTGTTAGCAACACACGGTTTAACTGTCTGGTTGAAATATGAAGCTTATCAGCGAGGTCGGTTGCCGATAAACACAAATTTTGAGGATCTGCAAAGAAATTATCAATGATTTCATTTTTTTCTTTTAGATTTCGGGCGTTATGAGCAGAGTTATTCTGACATTCTTCGTGAATTGAGCGGATTATCTCAGCTACAAACAGCTGCATTTTTAAATTCATAGTATCTTCTGTGAATATTGGAAATGCATCTTGATCGTTATGTATGCTTTTGCTGAGTGCAAACACGAAGTCATTAATTTTTATTTTTTTGCAGGAACCAACCATCTTTGAAAGCTCATCAGCCTCAGGCGAGGGGACAAGCTTAAACGGAATGCACGGAATCAAACAGTCTGTGCTGACATTCAGTATGCGGTGATTTATTTTTGGTGGAATTACAAGAATTTCACCTGCCATAAGTTCATATTTTTTTGAATTTACTTCGAACGTAATTTCGCCGCTCAAATCAACAAAGCATTCAAAGCAATCCTCATGCGAATGTATTGTTGTGTAGTATGAGTTATATATATCAGGCCTTTGCGGTGCTTTGGAGACAGCGAGCATAATTTTATATTTACCGATTGAAAAGGTTTGTACGGGCATGGATTATCCTCATTTCATATAAGATTGTAGGATGCCTTTAAGCGAAAGGTGACGACTCTCTGTACTGTGTCGGAGTCACGCCGATGCGCTCTTTGAAAACTTTGAAGAAAGCTGATTTTGAAGTATATCCTGCTTTTTCATAAATTTCATCAATAGGTGTATCTGTGTTTCTGAGTAGCCACTGTGAATATAAAATGCGGCGTGTTATGATTATGTCTGTGTAATTACGGTTGTATTCTTTGTTAAGTATACGGTTGAGTTGGCGAACGGATATATGCAGCATATCTGCGAGAACGTCGGCTGATGCTGAAAAATTTTGAACATCCGAAAGAAAATCGTCGATGATGTGTATTTGATGCTGTTCCGACAGAGTATAATCCGATTCAGAAATATTGTTTTTTTCTGTAACCATTAACACAAGCTCTGAAAAAATCATTTGAGCCACATTTTTCTTCCAATCGAAAAAATAGGGGTTTTTTGATATGTTGTTTTTTACAATAGAGTCAAACAGTGAACCAAAAAGCTCTGAACCCTTGAAATGCAGAAATGGGTGGACCATCTGTGAAAATTCTTTGTTTTTGGGAGTTTGATCCATATCAAATTGCAAGCAGTCAAGCCTGGAATCGGGAGAAAGCTGTTTTACGTAGTGAGTTGCCGGAGGAGCAATGATGATGGCATCACCTGCCGATATATTTAGTGTTGTTCCTTCGATAAGAAATTCAGCGGTTCCGGAATGGAGATAAAATAACTCATATTTATCTTGATGAGAATGCTCGGGATACGAAAACATTCTTGTTACATCAAAATGAAAATCGGTAATTATACTTATATTGAAAGTGAATTCTCCCATAGAATACTGTATCCGAGCCATTCATTAACCTCCATATTGAATATTAATGTTACCATAAAATAACGAATTTTATAACGGTATCAGTTCCGAATTTTCAACAATAAATGTTACAAACGGATAACGGTGTAAATACAGTGAAGAATATACTGTCAAATTCGACAAAATGAATCGTTGGTTTTGTGCGCATCGCCAAAAAAATATTAATTTCCATATCCTACTTGAAATTTCGAAAAAATATGGTATATTTATTATAACATATTGTTTTTGATTGTCAATTGTTTTTTTAAAATAAAATAATTAAGTCATGAAAAAACGGTATGTCAAAATTTTGAAAGGAGAAGACTGCGCACAAAAATAGCACGGTCGTACACCTTTATGCTGCCACTTGACAAGCTGTCCGAAGAAGCGCGTATCGGATTTGACGAACGAGGGATAGATTCGGGTAAATTCGATATTGTACTCGAACTTGATCTTGATCATGAAGGAAATTTCGGAGAGACGTTCCTCGCTTTCAGCAGTGAAGAAAAAAAGCTTTGGGCGATGTCGGTAACGTCAGACAACGACACTGTAGAAAAACGCAAGAAGGCACGAAAAGCAGCAGAAGCTGCAAAGGCGAAGTCAGACAAAAAGGCGAAAGAGAAGAATGATGAAGCATTCACACCCGACCTTTACAAAAATGCGGTACTGCGTGTTTTTGATATGAAGCGTGTTTCGGATGCTTATGTTGACAATTTTGTTTCGTCAAACCGTTTGCTTGCCAAGGATCATCCTCACGAAATTGAGATTACTCCAAGTGATGTAAAGCTTGATTACGACGAGGAAAAGAAACTTCAGAAGAAGCGCGATGAGGATGCAACAACTGTTATCATCGCATATTCGACAAATGCTAAAAAACGCAAGCTCTTTGCATTCGTTGACCTCATGAACCGCCTTATCAGAGGTGATGATGTCAAGGACGATGACCCTATTTTCGAGCAATTTAACGCTAAATGCCCGAAATGCGGACGTGTTTACGATGACCAGGAGCGAAAAATTTGTAATCACTGCACCAATCGCAAAGCGGTATTTGTAAGACTTCTCGGATATTTTAAGCCATTCAAGATCCAGCTTATCACAGTGCTTATCTGCATGCTTGCTACATCCGGCATACAGCTTATAAACCCGATAATTTCAAATCTAATACTCTACGACCAGGTTATCTCCGAGCCAGGATTTATCGCCGGGAAAGAGGTTGGTACGCTTCACAGCGAAAACTGGCTTCTTATTGTGGTCGGCGGAATATTTGCCATAGCTTTGCTGTCACTTGGCGTTTCGATACTCCAGAACCGCGCAAATGCCACCATGTCAACAAAGGTGACGCTTAATATGAAGCTCGATATATTCACGGCGCTGCAAAATCTTTCACTGTCGTTCTTCAATAATAACCAGACGGGACGACTCATTACGAGAGTTAATTACGATGCTGACAGAATACGTGCATTTTTCATCGACGGTGTGCCGAATTTTGTTATAAACGCTGTTAACTTTATCGGTCTTACGATTTTCCTGTTTATCCTTAACTGGAAGCTGACGCTTATTGTCTTTATTCCGGTTCCGATAATTGTCTGCATATTCAAATTCATGCTCCCGAAGCTTTGGAGAATGTATTCGAAGCAGTGGCGGCGTTCTTCGAGTCTTAACGCAATTCTTGGTGATTCGCTTACCGGTGTTCGAGTAGTTAAGGCGTTTTCAAAAGAAGCAGAGGAAACAGCACGCTTCTATGAGTATGCCGAGAGATTGACCAAAGCAAACTTGCAGACGAATCTCGTTTCGCTGACTATTTTCCCGGTAGTCGGACTGCTTATCGGACTTTCGAGCCAGGTTATCTGGGGATTCGGCGGTCTTGAGGTTATGGGCAAGAACATGACATACGGTGACTTTGCGACATATCTCGGTTACATCGGAATGATTTTCGGACCGCTTAATTTCTTTACGAATTTTACAAATATGATAACCGATACGGCAAACTGTGCACAGCGTATGTTTGAGATAGTTGATGCCGTTCCCGAAATAACCGACGCAAAAGACCCGATACATCTTGAAAAACTGAATGGCGATATTGAATTTAAAAATGTCTGCTTCCATTATGCGGCAAACAGACCGATTCTCAAAAACGTGTCACTCAAAATTAATGCCGGTGACCACATCGGACTTGTAGGTCATACGGGAAGCGGAAAATCGACTATCGCAAATCTAATAAACCGACTTTACGACACGATAAGCGGCTCGATACATATTGACGGTTATAACGTCAAGGAGATTGAAATGCAGTCGCTCAGAAAAAATATTTCAATCGTATCGCAGGAGATATTCCTTTTTAAAGGAACTATCGCTGATAATATCCGTTATGCAAGACCGGAAGCGACTATGGATGAAATCATTGCGGCGTCAAAGGCTGCGAATGCTCACGATTTTATTCTTCGTCTGCCGGAAGGTTACGAAACCCTCGTCGGTACGGGAAGCCGTTCGCTTTCGGGCGGTGAAAAACAGCGTATTTCAATTGCCCGTGCACTGCTGCTTGCTCCGTCGATACTGATTCTTGATGAAGCAACTGCGGCGATGGACACGGAAACAGAGCGTCTTATTCAGGATGCGCTCTCCGAGCTTATCAAGGGACGTACCACTATTACCATTGCACACAGACTTTCAACGCTGAAAGACTGTAACCACCTTTTTGTAATTGAAAACGGCGAGATTGCCGAGGAAGGCTCACACGCCGAGCTTCTTGCGAAAAAGGGAGTATTCTTCAGACTCTATACACTTCAGAATGAGGCGAACAAAAAGATTATCGCCGGAATGTGATAAGGGAGGACAATATCATGGCAGAAGTTAAGAAAACAGTCGAAAAAGCTAACACCAAGCCGAAAAACGATATTCTCGGTGACGGAGATGACGGCGACTTAATACTCGAAAACGAGCGTGTTTCAATCGACCTTAATCCAGATAATGCAAAATTCAGCCGTTCGGGCGGTGACCTTATTTCGCTTGAAATTGTTAACAGTGAGGGGGAAATCGAAAAATTTGAGCGTGTTGTTGTACTTCGCTCGTTCCCGGTTACAAATCCCGATGAGTTTTTGTCTGTGCGTGAGCCTGACTCGAAAAAGCAGGGACGCGGCAAGGAAATCGGTATGATACGCCGTATCACCGATTTTGACGGGGAAACACGCACGCTTCTTTTGGAGGAGCTTGACCGAAGATATTTCACTCCGCAGATTAAGCGTATTTTTTCGGTAAAGGATAAGTTTGGCTATCTTTACTGGGAGGCTGAAACAACTGCAGGACACGTTACGTTTGTAATGAACAATCCTTTTTCAAACATCCGTGTGCTTGAGGACGGAAGAATACTCATTAATGATATTGACGGAAATGTTTTTGAGATACACTCTTCCGAAAAACTTGATGCGGCAAGTCTTAAAAAGATAGAAATCTACCTCTGATAATTAAGGGAAGGAAGTGAGTCTATGCGACTTATGTTTGAACTGCCCGAAAAAGAGAGGGCAGTATTCGATTCGGCGGTGCAGAGCGATGAAAAGCTCATGTACTGCATCCCGTTTAATATTCTTGAAGACAGATTTGTATCCGGTTTTATTGCAATAACGAACAGGAAAATTTATAAAATCCTCGATGACAGTCTGCTCGCGGAATATAATATCGCAGGTGCGACCGGCTTCAAAACAGAGGTTATGTACGGAAGCTGCGGATTTTACGCCGATTTCGGAGAGGGAACGACACTTATCTGTCAGTTTATTTCGGGACGTCATTTGCCGAGATATGCTGTAATCGTAAAGGCTTGTGAGATACTCGCCGAGGATTCATCAAAGGATGAGCCCATAACCAACTCGGAAAAGGAGCGTTTCTGCCCGAAGTGCGGACGTCCGTTTGTTCGAGGAACCAATATTTGTCCGTATTGCCTTGACCACATGGAGGTTTATAAAAAAATCTTCGCGATGACAAAGGGACTCAGGCTTATGATGTGCTTTCCGTTCATCGTCGCCGTATTCAACGTAATTTTCCAGTTCGTTGTACCGCATATTCAGAAGATTGCGCTTAATAATTATATCCTCGATGAAGCAAAATACGGTCAGGCTGACATGATGACTGAGTTTATACTCATCGTTGCGGCGATTGTTTCGCTTGATTTGTTCCACCGTGCGCTTGCTGTGCTTCAAAGCCGTTTGTCGGCGATAACCGGTAACCGCTTTACACTCATGATGCGTACACTGCTTTATGAAAAGATACAGTCCCTCTCGCTGTCATCCGTTCAGCGAAAATCAACGGGTGACCTTATGGGACGTATAAACGGTGACGTAAACGTGGCGCAGGACTTTATCGTAAATCAGCTTCCGAATCTGTTTGTTCAGGTCTTTTCGTTCCTTACGGGACTTGTTGTCATGCTGGTGATAAGCCCGATAATGGCACTGTTTGTCTTTGTTCCGATTCCGTTTGTGGTGTTTCTCATTTCGAAATTCTGGAAGTCGGTACAGCTTCGCAACCGCCGTTTGTGGGTGCTTGGTCAGAGAACAAATCATCTGCTTCAGGACATACTTAACGGTATACGTGTCGTAAAGTGCTTCGGACGTGAGGAAAGTGAAATCAAACGCTTCAAGGATGCCTCTGTAAAACACGCGAGTCAGAATGAAAAGAACGCAAAGGTGTTCGATACAATATTTCCTCTGCTCGGATTTGCGATAAAGCTGGGAAGTTATTTTATTCTTTGGTACGGAAACTGGCAGCTCTTCCACGGTGAAATGCTTGTCGGTGAACTGCACCAGATAAACTCTTATGCAAATATCATCTATGCACCGCTTATGTACATAACATTTATTCCGCGAAATATTTCGAACTTCCTTACAAGTCTGTCGAAGATTTTCGAAATAATCGAGGAAAATCAGGAGGTGCAGGATATTGACCTGCCGATTGATATACGCATTGAGGGTGAGGTTGATATTAAGAATGTGACATTCGGTTACGAGAGCTACAATCCCGTACTCGAAAATGTCAGCTTCCATGTTGAACCCGGCGAGATGATAGGTATTGTTGGACATTCCGGCTCGGGAAAGACTACTCTTATCAATCTTCTTATGCGACTTTATGACGTAAACGAGGGCGAGATAATCATTGATGGCGTAAATATAAAGGATATTTCGCAGAATGCGCTTCGCACACAGATTGGTGTTGTGCTTCAGGAAACATTCCTTTTCAGCGGAACTATACGCGATAATATCCGCTATGCTATGCCGCACGCGACGGACGAGCAGGTTATCGCTGCCGCACGCATTGCAAATGCACATGATTTTATTCTCAATTTGCCAGAGGGTTACAACACGTTGGTCGGCGAAAAGGGATATTCGCTTTCCGGCGGTGAGCGTCAGCGTATTGCGATTGCACGTGCGGTCATACATAATCCGCGAATACTTATTCTCGACGAGGCAACCGCCGCGCTTGACACCGAAACGGAGAAGCTGATTCAGGATTCGCTTAACAAGCTGACCGAGAACAGAACGGTTTTTGCTATAGCACACCGTCTTTCAACGCTTCGAAATGCGGACAAGCTGCTTGTGCTTGACAAGGGACGTGTTGCGGAATTCGGAACACACGCCGAGCTTCTCGAAAATCACGGAATTTATTACAAGCTTGTTATGGCACAGCGTAAGATGGCGCAGTCGGTCGTTGAACAGCAGGGAATTGCAAACTGACATAAATTTTTGCATGAGGATAAAGATATGAATCTTAACTTGGAACAAATAAAATCTGTTACATTTGGTGCTGTTGATATAACCGAGAATGACGGAGAATTTTCATTTTTCCGATTTACAAAGGAACAAACGAAAATTTATCCGAAATATCGTCCTTCTGACTATGATGAACGAAGTCTCACAACAGCAGGAATACGGTTTTCCTTTGTAACTGATTCATCTATGTTTTCATTTGACAGTTCTCATAATAGAGAATGGAGTGCGGCATATTCTTATTTCGATGTTTATGTAAACGGTTCTTTGGTCGGACACTTTGGACTGAATCACGGCGAAAAAAATTCTCATGCCGAGGTTATGTTGCCGGGCGGAAACAATGCGATTGAAGTATATTTCCCCTGGAGTAAGGCGGCGTCCGTTTCAAATGTGACACTTGATGACGGAGCAACACTTATACCTAAAAAAAGGGACAAGGTTGCAATAAACTACGGCGATTCGATAACTCACGGCTATTATGCTGAATATCCGTCGCTGTCATATGCATCACGGATATCACGAGTGCTCGGTCTTGATTCCTATAACAAGGCTATCGGAGGAGATAAATTTTTTCCGGAGATACTTGAGCTTGATGAGCCCGTTAATCCTGAAATTATCACCGTTGCTTACGGTATAAATGATTGGTGTACGCAAACTCGCGAGGAACTTACTCATTTTAGCCGTGAATATCTTGTAAGGGTGTCGAAAAAATTTCCGGATGCGAAGATTTTTGTTATATCCCCAATTTGGCATAAGGGTGGGTATTCGGAAAAGTTTGGCGGAAAATATACCGAGGTACACAGTATTCTTGAAAACAACACATCCGACCTTGACAATATCATTCTTATTGACGGTAATAAGCTAACACCCCACAACGAAAATTTCTATACTGACGGTACACATCCAAATGACATTTGTTTCAGTATTCACGCTGAAAATTTAATTCGGGAAATCCGGAAGTATATTTAATAATGCAAAGAGAGGTATATAATGAAAGCATATGAACTTATTGACGAACTTTGCTCCTTTTCGGAAAAATTTGATAAATCAAGCACAGTTGATACATATAACATTGGTTCTTCGGAGGTTGAAATCTCAAAGGTTGCCGTTACCATGTTCGCAACGCCGTATGTTGTTACAGCGGCACACGAATGGGGAGCAGAGCTTGTTATTACGCATGAGCCGCTCTGGTATAACCATGCCGGTCATAAGTCAGACGAAAAGCTTGAGTGCGAAAAGCGCAGCTTTATCGAAAAAACAGGTATGACGGTTTTTCGCTTTCACGACCATCCGCATTATACAAAGCCGGATATCATCGCGGAGGGGGAATTGAAGGCTATGGGACTCACGGGGCGAGTTGAGTATACCGATGAATTTGACCTTGTTCGTCTTACGCTTGATGAGCCTATGACCGCGCTGGAACTCGCAAAGCACATCGAAAAAACGCTTGGTATTCGGCGAGTGGCAATCTGCGGTGAGAGGGACAAAAAATCAACGAAGATTTCGTGTATGTTTGGCGCACCCGGAACGCAGATTTATGAAATTGCAAAGGATGAATGTGAGATACTTTTAACCGGCGAAGCGTGGGAATGGCGGCTTGGTGAATACGCGAGGGATGCATCACAGCTTGGATACAATAAGTCGGTAATATTCATGGGACATATCGGCTCCGAGCGTGAAGGCATGAAATACACTGCCGAAATAATAAAAGAGAAGCATCCCGAGCTTGACGTAAAATATTTTGAGTGCGGAGAGGTCTGCACATATACTGACGATTAAAAATATAACTTAATACATAGGAGGACACAATCATGGATGAAATCAAGGAAAAAATTGAAGCAGTTATTGCAAAATTAAAGGGCGACGGTAACCTTATGGCGAAGTTTAAGAGTAACCCGATAGCGGCTCTTGAAGATATTCTCGGTGTTGACATTCCCGACGACATTGCCAAAAAGGTGGTCGACGGGGTTAAGGCAAAGCTTGCGGCAGGGGACATTGCTGACAAAGCAGACGACATCAAGGATGCGATAGGCGGACTTTTTTCAAAGTTCAAAAAATAATTTTTAAAGGAAGCTCTCACGCTGTGGGAGCTTCCTTTTTCACTTTTTGCGAAATACAGCTTGACAAAGACATATTAATATAGTATAATAAATTAAATATATACAAAGAAAGAGGTGACAGTCTGAAATGGATGGCGGCGGCCATACGACCCCTCCTTTATGCACGGTGATTTCTTGCCCAAAAGCATTTGAAATCTCCGTTTGGGTTACGCTTGAACGCAATCTGCCTTTGCGTGAATGATTTTTGCACAGTGCTTCAATTCGTAATTCAATAAAAGTATTTCAGGAGGATTTATTTTGAAAGGCAATATAGTGCTTATGCTGTTGTTTCAATTGCTGCTTATCGCTCTTAATGCGGTGTTCGCAAGTGCGGAAATTGCAGTTCTCGGCATAAGTGAAGGAAAGCTCGAAAAGCTTTCCGAAGACGGCGACAAACGCGCCAAAAAATTACTTAAACTAACAAATCAACCCGCAAAATTCCTTGCAACGATTCAGGTTGCGATAACCCTTGCCGGATTCCTCGGCTCGGCTTTCGCGGCAGAGAATTTTTCAGAACCGCTTACAAAATGGATTGTTTCGCTCGGTGTTACAATGATTCCCGAAGAATCAATTGAAGCTGTTGCGGTTATTCTGATTACGCTGATTCTCTCGTTTATTACGCTTGTGTTCGGCGAGCTTGTTCCGAAACGTATCGCAATGCGCAAGTCCGAAAAGCTGGCACTTTCTCTTGCAGGAACGGTATCATTCCTCGGAAAAGTGTTCAAACCGCTTGTGTGGCTTCTCACAGCGTCCACAAACGGCGTTCTCCGTATAATGGGTATCGACCCCAACGAGGACGACAATGACGTCAGCGAGGAGGATATACGCGTTATGGTCGATTCGGCTGCCAAAAGCAGTCAAATTGACGATGAAGAACGCGATTTCATTCAGAATGTCTTTGAGTTTGATGACCTTACCGCAGGCGAAATTGCAACTCACCGCACCGATGTTACGATGCTCTGGCTCGACGAATCGGATGAGGAGTGGAACTCGATCATTCACGAAAGATGTCATATGTTCTATCCCGTGTGCGGTGAATCTGTCGATGATGTTGTCGGTGTGCTTTATCTGAAGGATTATTTCAGACTTGACACGCAGACTCGCGAAAATGTGATGGAAAAGGCTGTAAAGACTCCGTATTTTGTTCCCGAAAGCGTTAAGGCTGACGTACTGTTCCGTAATATGAAAAATGGCGGCAAGACCTTTGCAGTCGTGCTCGACGAATACGGCGGTATGCGCGGTATCATAACGATGAATGACCTTATCACAAGGCTTGTCGGAAATCTCGGAAGCGATGAGGACAATGCAGCAAAGGACACTGCATCACTCACCCAAATCGGAGATGATACATGGAACCTCGTCGGTAATGTCCCGATTGAAGAAATTGCAGAGAAGCTTGACGTAAAGCTGCCTGAGGATGATTTTGACACATTCAGCGGAATGGTATTCGCAGAGCTTGGAAACATCCCAGATGACGGCGAAACCTTTGAGCTTGAAGCATGGGGGCTTCATATTGCAGTAAGCGTTGTGCTTGAACATCAGATTGAGGCTGCAACGCTGACAAAGCTGCCCGAGCCTGACAGCGACGAAGAAGCTGACGACAGGGAAGACGTTTAAATAAAGCAAAGAGAGCTGCCACACAATGTGGCAGCTCTCTTTTCAAATAAAGAAAATCCCCGTCGGTTGTTTAATCGACGGGGAAGTTTGATTAAAATCAGCGTCCGGGATAGAATGTTGTAAGATGACCTTGAATCTTGTCAATGGTACCGTCAGCATTCTTTGCGAACATGAAAGAATTGTTCTTTTCAAACGAAGCTTCAATTCTTGTTGCACAGAAGTAATAGTAATTGCTCGGGAAAACTGTTACTCCTTCTATAAGCACCTCACGTGCGGCAACAACTGCTTCTTCGGTGGGGGTGAATTTTGCGAGTTTGTCTGCCGGGCTGAACTGGTAGAGTGTAGCACCGGAAGCGGTTTTTGTTGACTGGAGAATTACTCCTTCAACGCTGTTGGGGAAGCGTGAACTTTCAGCGCGGTTTCTGATGCACTGTGCGACTGCGCACATTTCCCAGTATTTTTCCTGATAGTCTTCAAATCTGTAAAGACTGGAACCGTTGCCCATTACCTCAAGCTGAATGATAGTTGCCGCGAGGATGATTTCTTCCTCTGTTACACTGACTTTTGGAGTTTGTATTGTGTAGGAAACACCGAGCTCGTCCGCAAGAAATCCGGTTTTCATTTCGGGAACTACATAGTAAAAACCGTTTTCATCAACAGCCGAGTGAGATTTGCTTATGTTTGCGGCTTGGGTTTCGGGAATTACTGCTTCAATTATTACTGTGGTTTCTTCAATGGGGGCAGGCGCTTCGGTTTCGGGTACAGCTGTTTCGGTTTCTGCATCCGTTAAAATTTCGGGAGCATCTGCGATGAGGTTGCCGGTATAATTAGTGATGATTTCGGGTTCGGTTTCCTCGGGTTCTGTAGTCGCTGCTTCGGTGACGGTAGGCGTGATTACACGAGTCGGCTCATCAATGTCGCAGGAAGTGGTTTCCTGCTCCTGCACGTCGGTATAAGGTGCGGCTGCAATAATAGAGGTGAATACGATCAGAATGATCATAGCGAGCGCGATGGAACGCGTTCTCTTTTTGTTGTCGGATAAGCCTGACACGTCAATGCACCTCCGATCTGTTTGCGGCTGCTGTGTCCGCAAAAAACTCTTTTAATATGTTTGCTGTCATAAAATGCTATCCTTTCGTATTGCCGTTCTTCGGAAGAGATACAGTGAAGATTAGACTGAACGGTGTTTTAAGACCGATTATGATGCACAGAAAAATTATATGCATCGGTGTTCCCATATATTACGTGCAAAGGTCTTTGCACACTGATGTTGATAACCCGGTCTTGAGGCGAGCAATTAATATTATACTCGAAAACTTTCAATTTTGCAAGCCCTTTTCTAAAAAATGGGCACTATGCCGTAATAATCCGGGATAAAAATAACATCAATATGCGTTTTAAACAAGAATTTTCCTATATTTTTACCATAAAATTACAGAAATAATCATTTTATCCAAAAATAAAAAAGTTTTTATACAGCGATATTCGCATAAAACTATGAATGAAAAACCATAGTTCAGCCAAATATGGGACACCTATAAAAAAACGATGTATATTTTATGTATATTATGTATATTTTTATACCGTATACAAAAAATACGCGGTTAAATTTACAGATGAAATTTTTGGATAAAAATGGCCGATTTTTTCAAAATCTCCTTATGCTACGGGGACTGTACGGTATATTTAATAAATGAAAGAAAATCTTCATTATTAATATATGAAAGATTAGAGCCGATTTTCTATTCCAATATTCATAATAACAGCTTGTTTTTAAGTCACCACTTGACAAACTGAAAAAAACATGGTATACTATTTTTAAAGCAAAGACGGGAAGGAGTACGTTTCCGAGCGTGTTAAGAGAGCTGCCGTACGGTGCGAGGCGGTCACGCGGAGTTTCAGAAGTAGTCCCCGAGCTGCCAAGTGAACACAGATGTTACATCTGTTAAGTAGCCGACGCCGTTATCTTCACGTTACAGAAGAAGAAAAGTAATCGCTTTTCGCTGAGTTAAAAATATCAGGTGGTACCGCGCATATGCGCCCTGACACAAACGTGTCGGGGCGTTTTTTGTATCCCCGATGAAATATACACGAAAGGATATATTATAATGAACACCGAAATCAATCTTCCCAAAAATTATGCACCAAAGGATTTTGAAGACAGAATCTATCAGAATTGGTGCGACAAGGGTTACTTCACTCCCGAACGTGACCCTGAAAAGAAGCCTTTTACAATAGTTATTCCGCCTCCAAACGTAACCGGACAGCTCCACATGGGCCATGCTCTGGACGAAACACTCCAGGACATTCTCATCCGTTACAAGCGTATGCAGGGCTTTTCGACTCTGTGGGTTCCCGGTACAGACCATGCAGGTATCGCAACACAGATTAAGGTTGAGGAACAGCTTCGTGTCAACGAAGGACTTACACGTTACGACCTCGGACGCGAAAAGTTCCTTGAAAGAGTGTGGGATTGGAAGAACAAGTACGGTTCGAGAATTATAAATCAGCTCAAGAAGCTTGGCTCGTCCTGCGACTGGACTCGCGAGCGTTTCACCATGGATGAGGGATGTTCAAAAGCTGTTAAAGAAGTTTTTGTAAATCTTTATGATAAGGGACTCATCTATCGCGGAAACCGTATTATTAACTGGTGTCCTCACTGCATGACTGCGCTTTCCGATGCGGAGGTTGAATACAGCGAACAGCCGGGTAATTTCTGGCATATCCGTTATCCGTTTGCTGACGGCTCGGGAGAGGTTATAATTGCGACAACACGTCCCGAAACACTTCTCGGCGATACTGCGGTTGCGGTAAATCCCGAGGACGAGCGTTATTCTGCACTTGTCGGAAAGATGCTCATTCTTCCGCTCGTTAACCGTGAGATTCCCCTTATTGCCGACAACTATGTTGACAAGGAATTTGGTACGGGATGCGTTAAGATTACTCCTGCACACGACCCGAACGACTTTGAGGTCGGTCAGCGTCATAATCTTGAAAATATCCTCGTTATGAACGGCGACGGCAGTATCAATGCCGCTGGTGGAAAATATGAAGGTATGGATCGCTACGAAGCGAGAAAGGCAATTGTTGCTGATCTTGAAGCCGGCGGATATCTTGTAAAGGTTGAGCCGCACGCTCACAATGTCGGCTCGTGCTACCGTTGTGGAACAACAGTAGAGCCGCTTACTTCAAATCAGTGGTTTGTAAAGATGGCGCCTCTCGCAAATCCTGCACTTGCAGCAGCAGAAAACGGTGATGTCAAGTTCGTTCCCGAGCGCTTCACAAAGATATATAATAATTGGATGGAAAATGTACATGACTGGTGTATTTCCCGTCAGCTTTGGTGGGGACACAGAATCCCTGCATATTACTGCGACAAGTGCGGTGAGATGGTCGTTTCCAAGACTGATGTTGACACCTGCCCGAAGTGCGGTGCAAAGATGCGTCAGGAGGAGGACGTTCTCGATACATGGTTCTCGTCTGCACTTTGGCCGTTCTCGACGCTCGGCTGGCCTGACAACACCGAGGATCTCAAGTATTTCTATCCGACAAGCGTGCTTGTAACCGGATATGATATCATATTCTTCTGGGTTTCGAGAATGATATTCTCCGCGCTTGAAAACACCGGTAAAGCCCCGTTTGAGCATATCTTCATTCACGGTCTTGTACGCGATGAGCAGGGAAGAAAGATGTCTAAATCGCTCGGAA
This sequence comes from Candidatus Flemingiibacterium sp., assembly GCA_045632605.1. GTDB lineage: Bacteria > Bacillota > Clostridia > Oscillospirales > CAG-272 > Flemingiibacterium. The sequence continues at coordinate 39,313 of JAZQXA010000097.1, forward strand.
ACGGCGTTGACCCGCTCGAAATTATCGAAAACTACGGTGCGGATGCGCTTCGTTATGCGCTTATTACCGGTAATGCACCGGGTAATGATATGCGTTACTCTGATAAGAAGGTTGAAGCGGCGAGAAACTTTGCTAACAAGCTCTGGAATGCATCTCGCTTCACACTTATGAATCTTACTATCGACAAGGTAGAGCTTCCCGATACTGCTAATCTCAAAGCAGAGGATAAGTGGATTCTCTCGAAGCTTAATACGCTTATCGGAGAGGTCGTTGCTAATCTCGATAAGTTTGAGCTTGGTGTTGCACTTTCGAAGCTTTATGACTTCGTTTGGGATATCCTTTGCGACTGGTATATTGAGCTTGTCAAGCCCCGTCTTAACGAGGGTGACACTGTGGCACAAAATGTACTTTGCTATGCTCTCGCTCAGACACTTAAGCTTCTGCACCCGTTCATGCCTTTCATTACAGAGGAAATTTATCAGGCAATACCGCACGAGAGCGAGTCTATCATGATTGCCGAATATCCGAAGTACAATACTGCACTTGAATTTCCGACCGAAGAAGCACAGATGGCGAAACTCATTGAAGCTATTACGCTCATCCGTAACCGTCGTGCAGAGATGAACGTTGCTCCCTCCAAGAAGGCAAAGGTTATCATTGCGACCGCAGACCGCGCAACCTATTCCGATGATACTGTTAAGTTCTTTGAAAAGCTCGCTTCTGCATCCGAGGTTGAGTTCGTCGAAGCTTATGCAGACGAGAATGCGGTTCAGATCGTAGCACAGGGCGCAAGCATATTTATTCCGCTTGGAGAGCTTATCGACTTTGCGAAAGAACGTGAGCGTCTTAACAAGGAACGTGAAAAGTATCTTTCCGAAATCGACAGAGTTGAAAAGAAGCTTGCCAATGAAGGCTTTGTTGCAAAGGCTCCGGTTCAGCTTATCGAGGCTGAAAAAGCGAAGAAAGCAAAGTTTATCGAACAGCTTGCCGCTGTTGATGAAGCTATTGCAAAGCTCGGCTAAACGATAAACTCACATAAGAAAACCACTTGCATCCGTAAAAATCACGGAAATGCAAGTGGTTTTTTATGAGCTTTTTTATCTGTCCTCGCGGAAATATGGCAGACCGAGTGATGCCGGGGCCTGATATTCCTTTTTCTTTCGGAGTGTAATAAATACGAGAACGATTATTGTCATGAGATAGGGAAGCATATCAAGGAACTGTGCGTTGATATGTCCAATAACGGGGATGTCCACGTTCTGGAGCTTCGGACCGAGTGCACGCATTGCACCGAAGAAATATGCTCCGAAGATTGCCTTTACGGGATTCCAAGTTGCGAAAATTACAAGTGCAACGGCAATCCAGCCCATACCGGCTGTGAGATTTTCTTTCCACTGGTCAACCGAAACGAGCGAGAGATATGCGCCGCCCATTCCGCAGAGGAAGCCGCCGAAAGTGATATGGATATACTTATACGCTGCAATGTTAATTCCGGATGCATCAGCCGCGCCCGGGTTTTCGCCGATCATTCTCATGTTGAGTCCGAAGCGTGTACGCTTCATATAAATTGCGAGAATTACTGCAAGTAAAAGGGAAATATAAACGTATATGCTCTGCGAGAACAGCATTTCGCCGAGAATCGGTATTTTTGAGAGCAACGGCATTTGAAAGTCAGACAGCGGCTCGGCAACACTTGCCGGCAGTTGTACCTGCGTATACGGCTTTTCCTGGAATATGGTGGGTATTACTTCAACAGATATTTTCATGTTTCCGAGAAAACTTGAAAGACCCGTGCCGAATATCGTTAAAACAAGACCGGTTACAACGTGATTTCCCATGAGTGTTACAGTGATAAGTGCATAAATGAGCGAACAGAGAGCACCTGCAAGTCCTGCAGTGAGTATTGCAAGAAGCGGATTTCCTGACTTTACACCCATCATAAAGCCGGTGCAGGCACCCATAAGCATCATACCCTCAACGCCGAGGTTGGTGTGACCGACCTTTTCATTGAGAATTCCGCCGAGTGTGCCGAAAAGAATCGGAGTACCCATCTGCACCGATGACTGCAAAAAGAGGGAAAGCTGATCTAAGAATTCCATTATTTTGCCTCCTTTCGCTTGATGACTATTTTGTAGTTGGTGAAAAATTCACTTGCCAATACGAAAAACAGGATTATACCCTGAATGGTTTCGGCAACGGATGCCGGTATATCTGTCAGCGCTCCGAGTGAGCTTCCGCCTTGAAGGAGAACTGCGAAAAGGAAGGAACTTACAAGAATCATCGGTGCTGACAGCTTGGCAAGCCATGCTGTAATGATGGCGGTGAAGCCGAGTCCGGCGGAAATATTGTCGCCGAGTCTGCCCTCACTTCCAGTGGCTTGAAGCATACCTGCGAGTCCGCAGATGCCGCCCGAGATGATGACTGCAAGAATAAGTGTTTTGGTGACGTTCATGCCTGCATAGCGTGCAGTGTCGGGATTTTCGCCGAGAACAGATATTTCAAAGCCGAATTTTGAATATTTCATCAGAATATAAACGAGAATAACAAGTACAAGTGCCACTATCCAACCGATATGAACTCCAAAAACATCAGGAAGCTTTGCATTATCAGTGAAAGCGTAAATCTTTGCCTGACCGCGTGCCTGCGGATCTTTCCACGGGCCGAGCGAAAGGTAGGTTATCCATTTTATTGCGATGTAGTTGAGCATTAGCGTAACGAGTGTCTCACTTGTTCCGAGCTTGTGCTTAAGTATTGCAGGAATGAGTGCAAACAGTCCGCCGAATACAACAGCGGCAAGAGCCATAAGAGGAAGCATCAGATATATCGGCAGGTCAGGGCAGAGCAGCCATATCCATGTTGCGCCGAATGCACCCATATAAAACTGTCCCTCTGCACCGATGTTCCAGAATTTCATCTTAAATGCAATTGAAACACCGAGTGACATAACAAGAAGCGGAATGCATTTTTCAATTGTAGCGGTACGGTTAAATGAGGTTCCAAGCGCACCTTTTATCATTTTTCCGTATACATCGATAGGGTTATAACCGAGAAATGCCATTATAATTCCTGCAGCAACAAGCGCAATTAATACAGAGGAGATTCGCAGCAACGATTCAGTTGCGGGAGAAAGGCCTTGTTTCTTTTGAATTTTAAGCATTGCTTCTTCCTCCTTCGTTTTCAGTGTGTCCGAGCATGAGCATTCCGAGTTGCTGCTTATTGGTTTCTTTTGCATTGAGAATACCCATTATTTTACCCTCGTGAAGCACCATTATACGGTCGGAAATTCCGAGAAGTACGTCAAGATCTTCACCTATGAAGAGTATGCCGACTCCCTTTTTCTTCTGCTCATTGAGCACGTCATAAATGTTATACGATGCTCCGATATCAAGTCCTCTTACAGGGTATGCTGTTATGAGAAGCTCGGGATTCAGGTTAATTTCGCGTCCGAGAAGTACCTTTTGAATATTACCGCCCGAAAGCTTTTTTACAGTGTGGCTTGCAGACGGTGTAGAAATGTCAAAGCGTTCGATTATTCCGTTTGCAAGCTGTTTTCCGGCTTTACGGTTCATGAATATTCCGGGCATATTCTGGTATGATTTAAGGAGCACATTGTCGGTGACTGACATTGAACCGACAAGTCCCATACCGAGTCTGTCTTCGGGAATAAATGACATTGTGATACCGCGTTTTATAATATCGCGCGGAGTAAGACCGACGATTGAAGAATCCTTGAAAATAATATCACCGTCTGCAACCTTATCGAGTCCGGCAATTGTTTCGCAAAGCTCCTTTTGACCGCTTCCGGCAATTCCGGCAACGCCGAGTATTTCGCCGCTTGAAAGAGTGAACGATATGCTGTCAAGTGCTTTTCTGTGTTCGCCGTTAAGAACGGTGAGGTCTTGTACCGAGAGGATTTCGTGCTTCTTTTCAGGCTCAACATATGCACATTCGATATCAAGCGAAATCGGATGTCCGACCATAAGTTCGGTAAGCTCGTCCGCATTTGTTTCAGACGTGTTAAGTGTAGTAATGGATTCTCCTTTTCGAAGAATGGTAACACGGTCAGAGATATCAAGCACCTCAGCGAGCTTGTGTGTAATAATTACAACAGAGCAGCCCTGCGCTTTCATCTTTCGAAGAATATCAAAAAGCACGGTTATTTCCTGCGGAGTAAGAACTGCGGTAGGCTCATCGAGAATGAGTATTTTTGCACCGCGGTAAAGAACCTTTAAGATTTCGCATGTCTGTTTTTCCGAAACGGACATATTATAAACTTTTTTATCCGGATCAAGAATAAGACCGTACTGTTCTTCGATTTTACGAATTTTTTCAGCCATGGCGCGTCCGCCGGTGAAAAGGGGATTATTTTTGTTTCCGCCGATGATATTTTCCTTTGCCGTCAATACATCGACGAGCTTGAAATGCTGATGTACCATACCGATTCCGGCTGCTATAGAGTCCTGGGGAGAAGACAGAACTGCCGGCTTTCCGTAAAGCTCAATCGAACCGTGGTCGGGCGAGTATATTCCCGAGAGGATATTCATGAGCGTTGACTTGCCGGAGCCGTTTTCACCGAGGAGAGCGTGTATCTCGCCGGTACGTACATCAAAGTTGATATTGTGGTTTGCTTTGACGCTTCCGAAGGACTTACAGATGCCTTGAAGCTTTACGCAGATATCATTCATTTGACTGCTTCCTTTTCAACAATAAATATATAATACATTATATCATAATACGACGTGGTTCGTCAATAGAAAAGAAAATATTTTGCACAGTAAAAAATAAAAAAATCGACATCCCTTACGGAATGCCGATTTATATAAATATTTAACGATTACTGGATGGAGCCGATAACGCCCTCAACAAGCCAGTCGAACGACTGAAGCTCAGCATCGGTCATTTCAGCACCTGCTTCTACACGAACTGCACCGGTGTTGTCCTTGAGTTCGCCGGCGAAAATCTTGATGGAGCCATCCTTGATTGCAGCTTCTGCTGCTGCAACTGCTTCAGCTGTACCCTCTGCACAGTTGTCTGTGAGAGTGTCAAGCGATACCATGCCTGCTGCAAGACCTTCCCAGTAGGTTCTGCCTTTCCATGTGCCTGCAAGGATAGCTTCGATATCCTGCTGATAGTAAACACCCCAATGGAAGAGCGGAGCTGTGAGGTATGCTTCGGGAGCTGCGGTAGGAGTGGAGGAGTTGTAGCCGATAGCGAGAACGCCCTTTTCCTGTGCCGCAACCTGAGGAGCGGTGGAGTCGCAGTGCTGTGCGATGAGGTCACAGCCCTTGTTGATGAGCTCGAGAGCTGCATTTCTTTCAAGAGTGAGGTCAAACCATGTGTTTGTCCAGATAACTTCAACAGTAGCATCGGGATTTACAGAACGAAGACCGAGAGTGAACGCGTTGATACCGCGGATAACTTCTGCGATCGGCATTGCTGCAACATAACCAACCTTACCGGACTTGGAGTTAAGACCTGCAACGATACCTGCGAGGTAACGTGCTTCATAAACTCTACCCATGTAGTTGCCGTAGTTGTCGCCGGTGATGTAACCGGTAGCGTGACCGAAGTATACATTCGGATAATCAGCTGCAACCTTTTCAACCCACTCGCCGTGACCGAATGAGGTAGCGTAGATTACATTGTAGCCTTCTTCGCAAAGCTGACGGAGAGTAGCTTCGCAGTCGGAGGATTCAGGAACATTTTCAACATAGTGAGTCTTAATGCCCATAGCTTCGAGAGCAAGTCTGCCCTGGTCATGAGCGTAGGAATAGCCGAGGTCGCCGATAGGACCGACATAAAGGAATGCTGCCTTGATGTCTTCCTTTGTGAGGAGGGTGCCTTCTGCATCCGCAACAGTTGTATCGTCTGCAACGGTTGTGTCATCGCCTGCTGTGGTTTCTTCACCGTTATCGGTGTTTGTGCCGCATCCGGCAAGACAAAGGGTGAATGCCATGAGAACTGCTAAAAAGAGTGCTAAGAATTTTTTCATTGCTTTTTTACTCCTTAAAAAATATTTTTAGGAAACACTAACTGTTTCCATAAAACAAATTATATCAGAAAAAGCGTCGAATGTCAATGAATCATAACGATTTTTTGAACGAATAGTGAAAAATTGTCATATTTACCACATTGACTAACTGAATAACTGCTTCGGTGTACATAATTTACCATACTGCCTATGATAAATATCTTATTGTTTTAAAATTACGCACAGTATTTTACCCAAAATTCATGCAGAAATTTATATAGTTTTAATGAAATATTAAAAAATCTTAAAAACTATTTCCAATTGTCGAAATATGTGTTATAATATAAGTGTAATTAAATTGTCAATACGGTCAGAGCGACCGAGTTTCATGGAGGATTTTTCAGATGAACGAGTCTTTGTACGGTGATCTCAGTGTGATAGGCACTCGCGGTTGTGAGAGCCTGACAGCCCAGGTCGATGCTTATTTAAAGGAATGGCGCGGAACTGATAAGAGCTTTGTGGTGCAGGCGGATTGCACACGCTTCGGTACAGGTGAAGCAAAGTGCCTTATTCACGAATCTCTTCGCGGTCACGATGTTTATATCGTAAACGATTGCTTTAACTACGGTGTTACTTACAAAATGTACGGTATGACAGTGCCGATGAGTCCAGATGACCATTATCAGGATTTAAAGCGTGTAATCGCTGCAATCGGCGGTAAGGCACGCAGAATTTCTGTAATTATGCCCATGCTTTACGAAGGACGTCAGCACAAGCGTTCCTCGCGTGAGTCACTCGACTGTGCAAGTGCACTTCAGGAGCTTGTTGCAATGGGCGTTTCAAACATTATCACATTTGATGCACACGATGCACGTGTACAGAATGCAATTCCGCTTTCCGGATTTGAAAATGTTCGTTGTACTTATCAGATGATAAAGGCTTTGTGCAAGACCGTTCCGGATATTCAGCTTGACCGTGACCACATCTCTGTTGTATCTCCCGATGAGGGCGGAATGAGTCGTTGTATGTATTATTCCTCTGTGCTTGGGCTTGACCTCGGTATGTTCTATAAGCGTCGAAATTATGCCGTTGTTGTTGACGGTAAAAACCCGATTGAAGCACACGAATATCTCGGACGTGACCTCCACGGCAAGGATGCAATCGTCGTTGATGACATGATAAGCTCCGGCGAATCCATGCTCGATGTTGCGCTTCAGCTCAAGGGCAAGGGCGCAAAGCGTATATTCGTATTCTCGACGTTCGGACTTTTCTGCAACGGTCTTGAAAAGTTTGACGAAGCTTATGAGAGCGGTATTATTGATAAGATATTCACGACAAACCTTATCTACGGCACAGAAGAGCTTATGAAGCGTGATTGGTATGTTCAGGTTAATATGTGCAAGTATATTTCCTACATTATCGACACCCTCAATCATGACCACTCGATAAGCACACTTCTCAACCCCGTAACCCGTATCCACAATCTCGTTGAAAGACGCAAGAATCAGGAAAATCAGTAATTTGCAACGGTATTTTTGTTTTAAAAAATCAGTATAAAGGAGATTTTTATGATGAAAACGAAAATTCTTGCAGCGGTGCTGGCTGTTATGATGCTGCTGGCTGCTGTGCCGATAAATGCAGTGGTTTGTACTCATGAAGACGTTAATGCTGACGGAGTATGCCAAGACGAAAGCTGCAGTATGCAAGCACTTGCAAAGTTTGTCTGCGAAGACACAGTCGAATATCTCTTTACAGCAAATGCATTGGCGCTTAAGACTATCAACATGAACAATAACGGTACTGACGATACCTATACAATAACGGTTCTTGATGATATTCCATCCGTTTCGCTTACCATTCTTGCGGATACAGTGACCCTTGATTTGAATGGTTTTACGATGGGATATACCAGAGGCGATTTCGGTAATATCGTGTATCTTGAAGAAGAGGGTAATCTTACTATTATAGATTCATCCGAAAATAAAACCGGTTCGATGATTAATCCAACAGGCCCGGTTGTGGACTTTGCCCGTGCAGGTGCGGCTCCTGAATCCAATACTGTACTTACAGTCGAAAGCGGCACATTCAGCGGAAATGGAATCACCTTCTGGCTTGGCGGCGGTACGATCTATATTAAGGGCGGCACTGTTATCGGTAAATATCAGGCAAGCGACGGAAGCATTACCGGCGGACGTTTCTCGATTGACCCTTCAGAGGATCTTACCGATGAATATGAAGCTGTGGTAAAAGACGAATATTTTGTTGTACAGAAAAAGTCTGTTTCCGTTACCGTTCCGATTATAAATTCCGGCGACGGCAAGTCAGCGGAAGTTTCTGCCGCTATCAGCGGAGAAATCGCAACTGTGACTAATCTTGATCTTTCGGTAATTGGTGACGAGGCTGACAACGGTACTGTTACAATTGACTTTTCTGCAATTGATACGGAGCTTACCGAAGTTGCGATTCCTGCTCAGGCAGTCAATGAAATTGCCGAAGCGGTAAGCACCTCGCAGTCGTTTGAAATCGTTTTTGCGGACGGCGTTTCTATCGCGTTTGATGACAGTGCATTAGCGGGAATCACATCGCAGGCACAGTCCGGAGATATTACCGTTTCGATTAAGGATTTTGATATTTCCTCTGCCGAACCTGCACAGGCTGCTGTTATAGGTGAGCGTCCTGTATATGACATAACAGTAAAGAACGGTCAAAACAACATTTCAGCTATAGGCGGTAAGATATCAATAAGTGCACCGTATACTCTGAACGAAAACGAGAATGCTTCCGGTATTGTAGTATATTATGTCGATGAAGCAGGCAATCTCGAAGCGTGTGAAACTGAATATAACAGTGCGCTTGGTTGCGTCACATGGCTGACGAACCATCTTTCAGCCTATATGATTGCTTATGAGGAATCCACAACATATTCGGGAAGCCTCAACGGTCCCTTTGGAGTGATACTCTGTATGTTGAACCGTAAGGTTGATATTACTGCAGCTGCCAACGAAGGCGGAACAATTACTCCTGCCGGTGTATCCGAAGTTAAGTTAAACGACAGTATTACGTACACTATTACTCCTGATGAGGGTTATTATATTTGCGAGGTTCTTGTCGATGGAGTTTCCGTCGGCGCTGTGAGCGAATATGTATTTGAAAATGTCACAGAAGAACACACAATTCGCGCGCTTTTTGCTCCGAATGTAATTGATCCCGACGGAACAGTTACGCGTGCGATGCTTGTTTACAGTCTTTGGGGCATGGAGGATTGTCCCGTTGTAAACTATATTATGCCTTATTCTGATATCGATGAGAGTGCAGATTATGCAGAAGCGATACGTTGGGCGGCTGCTTCCGGCATTGTGCTCGGTTACGGCGACGGTACTTTTGGTCCCGAGGATACTTTGACCCGTGAACAGATGGCTGCGATTTTGTATCGCTATGAGCAGTACCATGGTGGCGGCTTCAAAGGAATGTGGATGCTTTTTCTCGATTTTGAAGACCGTGCCGAAGTGTCCGACTGGGCATACGAAGCGATTTGCTGGCTTTTGATGAATGACATTTATGTTACTCGTGACGCTCTGCTTGCACCCGATGCTTATGCAACAAGATTGGAAATGGCAGAAGCTATATTAAAATACTGTGAATCCAAGGAACAGGAATAATTTTATCAAAGAGGTTAAGTTTGGTGCTTAACCTCTTTTTAACTTTTTTTAAAAAGCGTCATAATGCCCGAGCCGATAAGCAGTATGCCGAATACTTTGCGAATCAGCTCGGGTGAAGTATTTTTTGCAAGTACACTTCCTATGAGTGCACCTATCGAGCCGAAAATAATCAGAAAGCCGATGAGCTTCCAGTTGAAGCGGCGTTTTGTCAGATGAACAAGCATTGCTGCGCTTGATGAAAAAAGAAAATATACGAGGTTTATACCTTGTGCGGTTAACTGTTCAACTGACGAAAAGAGCACGAGCCATATTACAAGCAGTCCGCCTCCTCCGATTCCGAGTCCAGACAAAACCGCGGTAAGAAATCCAACGATAAAGGTCATTTCATATCACCTCATAAAGCTGATTCCTGCCCAAATTACCATGATGGCAAAGAGCTTTTTTATAATTTTTACATTTAAGCGGTCAAGCAGCAGTGCGCCTGCAATACCGCCGAGCATTCCGGGAATAAGATATGGGACGGCGGCTCGGAAATCTATACTGTCGCCGTACGATACTGTTGATATAAGTGAGAGGGGAAGTATGACTGCAATCAGGGCGGCGAAACGGTCGCGGACGGCATTTTCATCCTTGTTCGGAAGCATTGACAGAGCAAACATCAGCACAATTCCGCCGCCCGTGCCGAGAAATCCGTTGACAACTCCGGCTAAAATTGCGAGAAATGCTATGAGGATGTTTTTAAATAGCGTTTTTTGCGATAATTTTGTTAAAGTTTTCATGTTAATCATAATTTTTGGGTTGTATTTTTTAAAATTATATGTTATAATAATATAGTATATATTTTTTATACATAATTTCAATATTAAGTATAACCGCGCTTATACTTTAAGATACATCAAAAAAGGGGACAAAAAATGCCTTCAAACAAGACTCCTGCGAAAAAATCAACCAAAAAACCTTCACGTCCGACAACGGCTCAAAGCCGCTCGTCCGCAAAGGGGAAAAATAATCAAAAGACAAAAGGCGGCGACCCGTCAACTCTTTTGCATCAGCTGATGCCTTATATACTCTGTCTTGTCGGAGTATTTATTCTTGTCAGCTATTTTATTGCCGATTCAACCGGATTTCTCGGCGGATTTTTGCGCAATATGATGTTCGGTCTTTTCTCCGGCGGTGCTTGGTTTGTGCCGTTTTTGCTTGTCAATATAGCTTTCTTCTGGAAGCGTGATGTTGCCGCAGGTTCGACCGGATATAAAATTACATTTTCTCTTATCTGCATAAGCCTGCTTTCGGCTCTTATTCATGCCTTTTCGAGAAACGGCGGTGTCGAGGGCGTTTCCACATTCAATTTTATTGAGCTGTTCAAGCTCGGATGTGAGGCCAAAGGCGGAGGAATTATCGGCGGACTCGTTGGAAATATTCTTTTCGCTGCGCTCGGTTTTGCCGGAACGCTTATATTCTCAATTGCGCTGATACTCCTTTTTGGAATATTCCTTTTTGGAATGACGCCTCATATGTTTGCTGTTTATATTATTACCGGCATACGTGAGTGGCGGATGAGATTTTCCGACCGAATGGACGATGCCAAAGCGGAACGTGAGCAGATGCTTGCCGAATATGAAGCTGAACGTGCCGCACGTGCCGCTGAACGTGAGGCGGCAAGGGCTGCGGCTGAACGTGAACGTGCGAAAAAGCAAAAGCAAAGCCGCCGTCAGGCTAACGACATAATCGACAGCGAAATTGACGACGAGGATGACGGTGAAATTTTCGATGCGGCAAAGGCTGTTGAAAGTGATGCGGCTGTAAATGTTCCGATTGACCCGTCGATTTTTGAAACCGTTAATGAAATTGAAACAGATGCACCGCCGTTTGATATTGACGCAATTTCGAAAGAGAGAATAGCGCCGCTTCCTCTTACCGGAGAGCAGGAGCTTGAAGCTCTTGAAAACGATGAAATTGATTTATCTAAAATATTTGTCGAACCAAGCAGTTCCGGAAATGATAGTCTTTCTGACGGTGTGTTTGAAAACAGCGAGGAGATTGTAACCTCTGCGGAAATTGACCTTATGGTTGAAAAGAGCAGACTTGCGTTAGAACCGATAATGACCGAGGTTTATGGCGAAGATGACCCGTCTGATGATACGTATATGAGCGTTTCAAACGGTCAGGTTAAGGCAGAACCGATTCAGGTTCCCGATTATATATTCCCGCCGATATCCCTGCTTCATTTTGATACATCTAACAGTAACTCTGATATGTCCGGCGAAATTCAGCAGACGGCGACTAAACTCGTCGAAACGCTTCGCAGCTTCAACGTAAAAACCAAGATAATCAATGTGTCACGAGGCCCGACAATCACACGCTACGAGCTTCAGCCAGAGGTTGGAACAAAGGTGCGTTCCATTGTCAATCTTGTTGACGATATCGCACTTCACCTTGCGACTAGCGGTGTTCGTATCGAAGCGCCGATCCCCGGAAAAGAAGCTGTCGGTATTGAGGTTCCGAACCGTTCCACTGCAACTGTATATATTAGGGAGCTTTTAGAGGAAAACGCATTCAAGACCTCGCAGAGTAAGGTTACGACTACACTTGGCGTTGACGTTGCCGGTGCGCCGGTTTATCTTGACGTTGCAAAAATGCCTCACCTGCTTATTGCGGGTACTACCGGCTCGGGTAAGTCGGTATGTATAAACTCGCTTATCGTTTCGATGCTTTACAAGGCTCGTCCCGATGAAGTCAAGTTTATCATGATTGACCCGAAAAAGGTTGAGCTTAATGTTTACAACGGTATTCCGCATTTGCTTGTTCCGGTTGTGTCTGACCCCAAAAAGGCGGCAGGCGCACTGCACTGGGCGGTAACGGAAATGGAACGCCGCTATGAGCTTATTGAAGGTGCTGGCGTTCGTAATATCAAGGGCTACAATCAGTCTGTAGCGAATGATCCCGATGCGGAAAAACTGCCGCTTATCGTAATTATCATCGACGAGCTTGCCGACCTTATGATGATGGCACGTGATGATGTTGAAGAAGCAATCTGCCGTATTGCGCAAAAGGCTCGTGCCGCAGGTATGCATCTTGTAATCGGTACACAGCGTCCGTCTGTTGACGTTGTTACCGGTCTTATCAAGGCAAACGTACCGTCGCGTATTGCTTTTACAACTGCTAACCAGGTTGACTCTCGTACTATCATTGATACTGTCGGAGCAGAAAAGCTCATCGGACGCGGTGATATGCTCTATGCGCCCATCGGAAGCCTAAAGCCGATGCGTGTTCAGGGATGCTTTGTTTCCGACGATGAGGTTGAAGAAGTTACGACATTTATCAAAAACAATTACGGCACTAAAGAATATGACCAGAACGTCATGGATACTATTGAACGTGAAGCACAGCTTTGCGGAAACAAAAAATCCACTGTTCTTGGTGACGGTGACGAGGAAGCAAATGATGGAGATCCCATGCTCAAACCTGCAATTCAGCTTGCAGTTGAATCCGGTAAGATTTCGACTTCGCTGATACAGCGCCGTTTACAGCTTGGTTACGGACGTGCAGCAAAGCTTATTGATACGATGGAGCAAATGGGAATCGTCAGTCCCCCGCAGGGACAAAAACCTCGTGATGTGCTCATTTCAAAGCAGGAATACATGGAAATGGAATTACGGCGCGGAGAATAACAACGTCACGGAACAAATTTACAAAGTTTTCGTCAAAACGAAAGGAATACCCAATGTCCACATTTATTGCAATCGATGGGCTTGACGGCTCGGGTAAGGAAACCCAGTCCACAATGCTCGTCAGTACCCTTAAAATAAACGATTATGCGGTCAGATATCTGAGCTTCCCGATGTATGAGTCGGAGTCGTCGGCGCTTGTTCGTATGTATCTTGACGGCAAGCTCGGAAGCCGTCCGTCTGACACAAATGCATATGCGGCATCCACGTTTTTTGCGTGTGACCGATATGCTTCGTATAAAAGCGACTGGAAGCGTGACTATGACACGCTTGACAAGATAATTGTCGCTAACCGCTACACTTCGGCAAATGCGGTTCATCAGCTTTCGAAGATGCCCAGATCTGATTGGAACGGTTTTCTCGACTGGCTGTGGGATTTTGAATTTATAAAGCTCGGACTTCCGGCTCCGGATCTCGTTATTTATCTTGAACTTCTTCCCGAACATTCGGCGATGCTTGTTAACAGCCGTTCGGACAAGACAGGTCGCGTTAAGGATATTCACGAAAAGGATGCGGACTTCATGCGACGCAGCTATGAGGCGGCGCAGTTTGCTTCCGAAAAGCTCGGTTGGACGAAAATTAAATGCTATGATGATAACGGCATACGTCCGAGAGCAGACATATTTAAGGACATCCTTTCCGCTGTAGTTAAAAAAACTGGAATTTTACTGTAAAATTTGAGGATATCTTTCCGAAAGGGAATATTCCTGCGAAACAATAATCTATAATTAATTCAGGAGGTATAAAATGGTATATATGTTTCTTGCCGAAGGCTTTGAAGAGGTAGAAGCACTTTGTCCGCTCGATCTTCTGCGCCGTGCCGGTGTGAAAATTTCGACTGTCGGTGTTGGCAGCAAAGTTGTCCGCGGTTCTCACGGGATTGAGGTGATTGCCGATATCACTACCTACGAAGCGGAAAAAATGCTTCAGAAGAATCCGGCAGATATGGTCATTCTCCCCGGCGGTATGCCCGGCACTCTCAATCTGCAGGCGGATGATACCGTTAACCGTTTTATCACCTACGCTGTTGAAAACAGCAAATATCTTGCTGCTATCTGTGCGGCTCCGCTGATACTCGGTGAACGAGGACTGCTTGAGGGAAAAGAAGCTATATGCTATCCGGGATTTGAGGACAAGCTTCACGGTGCGGTAATATCGGAAAAGTCTGTTGTATGCGACGGTAAGTACATCACCGGCAAGGGAATGGGCGTTGCACTTGAATTCGGGCTCAAGCTCGTCAGTGTGCTTGTTTCAGAGGAAAAAGCAAACGAGCTTTATGTCGCTGTTCAGGCGTGACTGCGAGGTCGGAATGTACGAAATAAGAAGAAGAAAAAATGACATACGCGAAAAATTCAAGGCTCTGCGTGCGGCAATTCCGCCCGAGAAAAAAGCGCAGATGGATGAAAAGATATGTCAGAGCTTTATTTCACTTGCAACTTACCGATACGCCTCGGTACTCCTCATGTATGCTCCGAAGGGCGATGAGGTTGACGTGTTTCCTATAGCTCGGCGTGCGCTTGAAGACGGAAAACAAGTCGCTTTTCCGCGGTGCATACCCGAAACTCACGATATGGAATACCATTATGTGACATCGCTCGACCAGCTCAAAAAGGGAACATACGGACTGCTTGAACCAACTCCCGATCTCCCCATTTATGACCGTGCATCGACAGCTCCGTCTGCCTGCATTGTACCGGCGCTTGTTTACGACAAGGGCGGTTACAGACTCGGATACGGAAAAGGATATTATGACCGGTATCTCGGCTCATACATCGGCTCGAAGGTCGGAATGATATACAGCGATTATATAATCGATTCACTGCCGCGCGGACGGTTCGATCTTTCGGTCGATTTTATTGCCACCGAAAAAGGAATCCGTGTTGTTGACAAAAAATAATAAAGGAAGCGTTTTCGGGTGATTAATATATTTTCCGAAAAGCTATAATTTAATAATGAAGTTTAAATCTACCTTTATGGCACCGCTGCTCGTTACAGTGGTTATGCTGCTTCTGGCGGCATCACGCTATATCGACCTTGAAGTGCTGTCATATCAGGAGAATATCTGCCTTGCAGTGATTGTACTGCAGATAGTCATTCTCCTCGTGCCAAGTGCATTTTACGCCAAGCTTAAAGGTGAAGGCTATGTAAAAAAGCTGCGGCTTGCACCTTTCGGAATTGAGAAGATTCTTGTCACTCTGCTTGGCTCAGTAACGCTTATTCTGGGAGATTCTCTCCTCAAGCTTATCATCTATAATATAAGCGGCTACAGCAGTGACTATTCCGTTTATTCATATTATCTTAACGGGGCTGACCCGGGTGTATTGTATCTTTTAATTACATTTGCCGTGATGCCTGCGATATGTGAAGAAATTCTGTTCCGCTCAATACTTTGTGCCGAATATGAGTCAAGCGGAATTGTAACGTCAATCATAGCTTCCTCTGCACTTTACGGTATGTTCGGAATTGCGTTCGGTAATTTCCCGGTGTACTTTTTCGCAGGTATTATGTTTGCGGTGATTATGTATATGACCCGTTCTGTTTTTGCCTCGATGTTTTGTCATCTGATATACGCTGTGTTCAATCTTGCGGCGGGCGATACGGTGCGCACCGTTATAACAAAGCCGCAGAGTACTGGATTCCTTATATTCGCACTCGGCAGTTTGTTTTTAGCTTGTCTTGCCGTATTTCTCGGCGAATGTGAGCGTGTATATTACGGCTATGCGTTGTCTGGAAAAAAAGCTGAATATGCCGATGCCTGTCCGAAATTTAATCTGAAAAAGTTTTCGGAAGCACTTCTTGCTCCCCCGTTTTTAGTGGCGGTACTCGTTTTCATCGTTGCCGCAATACAGTTTGGAATTTTATAAATATGTAACCGATTTCCTTGAAAGGATTTTCATATATGCAAGAAAACAAAGATAAGCGTTTGACGGATTTTGGTGACGATACGGTGGTTTTCACCCGTCAGCCGTCTGCAAGCAAGCCCTCGGCGGCTGATATGCAAAATACTGCCAAGCTTCAGGGCGGTGCAGTTATACGTCCGCTGAAATCGCAAACACCACAGCGACCGGCGCAAACTGTGCAAAAACAGCAGCCGGGACAAAAGCTTACACCGATGCAGGAGGCACAGCGTCGTCAGCAGCAGCTTCGTGAGCAGCAGGCAGCACAAAAGCCGTCTGTTTCAAACACTCAAAGAGCGCAAAAACAAAATATTCAGACTCCGGCTTTTGCTCAAGCTTCTGCTACCAGCCCGGCAAAAACTTTTGTTCAGCCGCAGATGGCACAAACGAAGCCGCAGGCTCGAACAGAACAGAAGCCGCCGGTGTCGCCGACGACAATACGTCCGATCCAGCCGGCAAGACCGAATACTGCCGCACAGAATAATATAGGACCGCGTGCTGCGATGCCGTCTGCGCCTCAAAATGCTTCAATTCAGCGCAGTATGTCTCCGATTGCACCCAAAGGTCAGACTATACAGCGCCCGGTAAACGGTATCACTGCACCGAATCCTACACAGACGAGCGGAGTTAATTTCAAAAACAGTTCTTCTCCGATTCGTGGACGTAATACCCCGGCACAAAATAATCTTCCTGCTGTACCCCAGACAAAGAAACGTACGGAGGAAGACGATTTCGAAATTGATGAGGTCACATGGAGCCGTAAATCAAAGTGGTTTTCGAGAGATAACGGTGCTTCCGACTCTGCGACAAGTGCGGTTATGAGCATCGTTAAGGCGATGGTGTATATTGTCGCCGTTATTGCGGTTGCTGTCGGACTTTCTGTGTTCATTATAAACACAGGAAACGATGTTTTTAAATTTGTTGTTGAAGAAAAGATGGTGACGGTTAACATTCCTGAATATGCAACTATTGAGGATGTTTCCGATGCGCTCTACGATGCCGGTGCTATAAAATATAAGTGGGCATTCAATTTTTGGAGTAAGCTTAAGGATTCGGGGGCGGAATTTATTCCCGGAACATATGAAATTTCCACATCGCTGAACTATGACTATCTGCGCGCTTCCTTTAAGGAGAGTACGGCAAAGGTTGAGGTTCGAATAACAATTCCCGAGGGCTTTACCGTTGACGAAATAATTAACCGCTTTGTTGAAAACGGAATCGGTACACGTGAGGGATTTGTTGACGCTATACAGAACTATGATTTCGACTACCGATTCCTTGAGGGACTTGAGGTAAGTCCGGATAGAATTTACCGGCTTGAGGGATATCTTTTCCCTGATACGTACGATTTCTATCAGGATTCGACCGAGGTTGCAGTACTCAAGAAGCTGCTTGATAACTTCGACAGAAAATTTGTTGACGAATATTACAACCGCTGTGTTGACCTCGGTATGACCGTTGATGAAGCGATAACACTTGCTTCTATGGTCGAAAAGGAAACACGTTATGCTGATGAGCTTGGTTATGTTTCGTCTGTTTTCCATAACAGACTTAAGTATTCGGGGTCGTTCCCGTTCTTAAACTCGGATGCCACAATCATGTATGCTATGCAGCATGATCTCGGCGGACGTCCCGATAATATGTCGGGTGATGATACAGGATATGAGACCCCTTATAACACCTATACCAATAAGGGATTACCACCCGGACCGATTGCTAACCCGGGTCTTAACTCAATAAAGTATGCTCTTTATCCAAACGACAGTAATTATTTCTATTTTGTTTCCGACAGTGCAGGACGCATGCTCTTTGCGACAACGGAATCCGAGCATATAAAGAATATCAATACTGCTCGCGGTAATTGATAAATTAACAGAGCCGCAGTTTTTACTGCGGCTTATGCATTATATAATTATGTAAGAAAGGTTTAATATGAAACACGGATTTATAAAGGCTGCGGCAATATCACCGCGTGTTACGGTTGCTGACACAAGGGGAAATGCCGAAAAAATAATTGAGGCTTGTAATATTGCCGCCGGACGGGGCGTTAAGCTTGCGGTTTTTCCCGAGCTGTCGGTAACCGGTGCGACTTGCGGTGATTTATTTTTGAATGCAACGCTTTTGAACGGTGCGGAAAACGCTCTTTTTGAAATTGCCGGTGCAACAGCTTCGCTTGATATGGCGATTGTTGTTGGCGCCCCCGTCAGACGTGAGGGAAAGCTCTACAACTGCGCTGTTGCAATGTATGCCGGAGAGATACTTGGTGTATCTCCAAAGAAAACCGTTTACAGTATTGCACAAATGCGTTCTTTTTCGTCTGCACCGGAAAAATGCGGCACGGTAAAGCTCGGGGAAATGTTTTATCCGTTCGGTGCGAATATGCTATTTTACTGCGAGGCGCTTCACGAATTTAACTTTGCGTGTGAGTTTGAGGACGGACTCTATCTTTGTGACAGCATTTCCACCTCTCATGCCCGTGCAGGGGCGACTGTAATCTGCGTTTTAGGTTCATCCGGTGAAGCGATTGGAAAAGCAAAGTCACGCCGTATGCAAATGGCGGCACACTCTGCAATTACTCACAGTGCATTTGTCTGTGCCGGGGCAGGGTATGGTGAATCAACCACAGACTGCGTTTTCGGCGGGCATCATATAATATACGAAAACGGAAAATTTCTTGCGGAATCCAAACCGTTTGAAAGGGAAGCTGGCGAGTGTTCAATTACCGTTTCGGATGTTGACGTTTCAATGCTGACGGCAGAACGTATGAAGCATAGGGAATTTACACCGATTGAGGTTACGGCAGAGAATTATTACAGCTTATCGTTTGATATGCCGCTTGAGGATAATGCGCTTGACCGTAATATCAGTGCTTCTCCGTTTATACCGCAGGATGCAGATGAATGTTCACGCAGATGCGAGCTTGTGCTTGATATTCAGTCGCACGGGCTCTGTAAGCGTATTGAGCACACGAACGCCAGAACGGTGGTTCTCGGAATTTCGGGTGGACTTGATTCAACTCTTGCTTTGCTTGCTGCTGCACGTGCTATGGATATTCTGAAGCGCCCGAGAACCGATATTATTGCTGTTACAATGCCGTGCTTCGGAACTACGAAAAGAACTCGTACAAATGCCGAGAAACTTTGCGAAAAGCTTGGTGTTACACTAAAAACTGTTGATATTAAAGAATCTGTTAAACTCCATTTTGCCGATATCGGTCACGACGAAAACAATCGGAATGCCGTTTACGAAAATGCGCAGGCAAGGGAGCGTACGCAGGTTTTGATGGACATTGCAAACGCAGAAAACGGACTTGTAATCGGAACCGGAGATATGTCCGAGCTGGCACTCGGTTGGGCTACCTATAACGGCGACCATATGTCTATGTATGCTGTAAATGCGTCTGTTCCGAAAACCTTGGTGCGGAAGATTGTTGCGTATATCGCCGATAAGTGCGGCGACGGAGAGCTTGCGGACATTCTATATGATATAGTGGATACACCGGTAAGTCCCGAGCTTCTTCCACACGACAGCGATGGCGAAATTTCGCAGAAAACCGAAGATCTCGTTGGACCTTATGAACTGCACGATTTCTATATGTATTGGTTCCTGCGGCACGGATTTTCGCCTGAAAAAATAGCATACATTGCGTGTCATGCCTTTGAGGGAGTATACAGTGAGGAAACTGTGGAAAAATGGATGGATGTGTTCATGCGCAGATTTTTCAGCCAGCAATTCAAGCGTTCATGTCTGCCGGATTCACCGAAAATAGGTTCGGTAGGAGTGTCGCCGAGAGGGGAACTTGCTTTGCCGAGCGATGCCTCATCAGTGCTTTGGCGCGAATGGTAAAATTTAATTACAGAACAGCTGTACGGCCGAATGTTCGGTTGTACAGCTTAATATTTTTTGAAAAAAGTGATATTACAACAACGAAAAATCTCAAAAAGTACGATTACAGCAGGAAAAATCTCTGCAAAAAAATATATGAAATAAATTTTCAAAAAACCATTGACAAAACCGAACATTTGTGCTATAATTTATTCAACAAGAAAAACCGAACAAATATTCGGTTGTAAAAACGGAGGATATAACATGACCGCAGCAGTAAGACAAACGGTAAAAGTATATACAGCAAATTTTGAGGGATGCACAAGCCGTGCAGGCTTTATTTTCAGACTTGCCCGTGCGATTTCAATCGATGCGGCAAGAGTGATAAAAGGTGAGGTGTGGCGTGCACTTTGTGAGCGTATTGCTTCGCTTGGTGCAGGAAATTCCCCGGTGCGTGTCCGCCTTGTCGGACTCGAAGACGCATATCCGTCGCTTACTCATGAATGCGAGTCGCTTTTGCGTATTCTTCGCACTGCACAAAGCAACTGCGATACTTTCAGTGCAGAGGCTATGGTCGGCGACAGAAGCTGGAAAATATAAACACTTGTTCGGTGCTATCCAAGTTAAGTATCAGAATAATGCTTTGCAAAATTTGAAGTGTAGAAAAAAAGTTCTCGAATACCCGTAAAATTTACGGGTATTTTTTTCGTTTACTACTTGAAAAATCCGCCAAAATGTGGTATACTGTAAAGAGATGTATTATATTTTGAAAGGAGATTCGGGGATAACCCCGAAATTCGATATATGTCAGACGTTTATACTGTTGAATTGTCAAAAATAATTTCTGAATTTTCACTCGAGAAAATCTATATGCCGGATGACAGTGACAAGATTCTCGTTCATCTTATGGATGTCAATCGTCCTGGACTTCAGCTCGCAGGTTTTTTTGACCATTATGAGTCACAGCGTATTCAGATTATTGGCAAGGTTGAACACAGATATCTTCATTCCCTCAGCGAAGATCAACGCCGCAATGCAATTTTGGGCTTCCTTGAAAGCAAGCCGGTTGCGGTTGTGATTTCTTCTTCCCTTGAGGTTTATCCTGAGTTTGTTGAGCTCGGTGAATATTTTGAGGTGCCGATACTTCGTACTGCGGATACAACGAGCACATTTATGGCGGCGTTGATTGCATTCCTCAATGTGCAGCTTGCGCCGAGGCTTACAAGACACGGCGTTCTCGTTGAGGTTTACGGTGAGGGTGTTCTTATCCTCGGCGATTCCGGCGTTGGTAAATCAGAAACCGCTATCGAGCTTGTTAAGCGAGGTCACCGTCTTATCGCAGATGATGCGGTTGAAATCAAGCGTGTTTCGGCGAAAACGCTTGTCGGCAGTGCGCCGGAAATTATACGCCACTATGTTGAGCTTCGCGGAATCGGAATTGTTGATGTTCGCCGTATTTTTGGTATGGGTGCTGTCAAGCTTACCGAGAAAATTGACATGATAATTAACCTTGAGCCGTGGGTTCAGGGCAAAATGTATGACCGCTTCGGACTTGAATGCGAATACACTGAAATTCTCGGAATCAAGATTCCGACAACAACAATTCCGGTTAAGCCGGGACGTAACCTTGCAATTATCCTCGAAATCGCCGCAATGAACAACCGTCAGAAAAAGATGGGATTCAATACGGCGGAGGAATTCAACAAAAAGCTTATGGGACAAATGGGTATTGAATCAAACGAATTTTAAGTTGATTATAAGGAGAAACGAATATGACACTTGTTATTATGGCAGCCGGAATGGGTAGCCGCTACGGTGGACTCAAGCAGATTGACCCTATTACACCTCACGGCGAATTTATTGTCGATTTTTCAATCTACGATGCAATCCAGGCAGGATTTGATAAGGTCGTTTTCATCATCAAAAAAGAAAATTACGAAATTTTCCGCGAAACCGTTGGCGCACGAATTGAGGGCGCGATAAAGGTTGAATATGTATTCCAGTCACTTGAAGATATCCCGGAAGGATTCACTGTTCCCGCGGGACGTGTTAAACCGTGGGGCACAGCTCATGCGGCACTTATGGCGGCTGATGCCGTAAATGAGCCGTTTGCTATTATAAATTCTGACGACTTTTACGGCAGAGATGCATTCAAGCAACTTTATGCTCAAATGGCAAATGCAAAGGACAACGGTCATTTCGCTATGGCAGGTTATATACTCGAAAATACGATTACCGAAAACGGTTATGTTTCACGCGGAATCTGTGACGTTGTTAACGGCTATCTCAAAAATGTTGTTGAGCGCACCAAGATTCAGGAAAACGACGGTGTGGTTCAGTATTCGGAAAATGACGCTTGGTATGACCTCGACCGAAAGTCTGTGGTTTCGATGAACTGTTGGGCATTTACTCCCGATGTTTTCAAAATGCTGCGCGATGGCTTTGTTGCATTTTTAAAGGATCTTCCCGAAGCAAAAGATCCGCTTAAGGCAGAGTATTTCCTGCCGTTCCTCGTTCAGAGCCGTATTGATTCCGGGGAATGTGATGTTCGTGTTCTCGAAACGAGCGCGAAATGGTATGGCGTTACATATGCTGAAGATAAGCCGAAATTTGTTGAGTTTATCAAGTCGCAGACCGAAGCCGGCGTTTATCCCGACGGTCTTTGGAAATAATTTCAGTTTGTTAGATAGGAGATAAAATATGTCTATTTTAGTAACCGGCGGTGCCGGATTCATCGGCTCACACACTGTTGTTGAGCTTCTTAACATTGGCAAGGAGGTTGTCATTGCTGACAATTTCTGCAATTCTAAGCCTGTTGTTCTTGACCGTATCAGAAAGATTACGGGAAAGGATTTTAAGTTTTACAATGTTGATCTCTGTGACAAAAATGCGCTTGAGGTTGTGTTTGCATCTGAGAAGATTGATTCTGCAATTCACTTTGCAGGGCTCAAGGCTGTTGGCGAATCGTGTTCGATCCCGCTGCGCTACTATCAGAACAATCTCATCAGCACTCTTAATCTTTGCGAGCTGATGGCGAAATATAACTGCAAAAATCTTGTTTTCTCATCGTCCGCAACTGTTTACGGCAAGCCGGCTTCTGTACCGATTCGCGAGGACTTTCCGAATTCTGCAACAAATCCGTACGGTGAAACAAAGCTGATGATTGAGCATATTCTTAAAGATCTTTACCGTGCCGACTCCGAATGGAACACAGCAATTCTTCGTTATTTCAATCCAATCGGTGCTCATGAATCCGGTATGATAGGTGAAGATCCGTCAGGAATCCCGAACAATCTCATGCCGTATATCACTCAGGTTGCTATTGGAAAGCGTGAATGTCTGTCCGTTTTCGGCGACGACTACGATACACATGACGGAACCGGTGTACGTGATTACATCCACGTTGTTGACCTTGCAAGAGCGCATCTTGCGGCTCTTTCGTGGCTTGAAAACAAGCCGGGACTCGACGTATTCAATGTCGGTACCGGACACGGATATTCGGTGCTTGATATTGTAAAGGCTTATGAGGCTGCTACGGGAAAGAAGATCAATTACAAGATCGCTCCGCGCCGCCCCGGCGATATTGACGAATGTTACGCAGACCCGACAAAGGCACGCGAGGTGCTCGGCTGGCAGGCAAAGCACGGTATTGAGGATATGTGCCGTGACAGCTCACGCTGGCAGACACTCAATCCGAACGGATACGATGAATAAAATTTTTCAGAGGAATTTCAGATGATAACAAAGGAACTTTTTGGCAAAAAGCCTTGCGGAAGCGAGGTTTATGCATATACACTCACAAATAAAAACGGAGCATCGGTGAAGATTCTCACGATGGGGGGCATAATACAGTCGCTTCTCGTTCCTGACCGCAACGGTAATATGGCGGACGTTGTTTTCGGATTTGACACGCTTGACGGATATCTCAAAGATAATGGCTATCAAGGTGCTGTTATCGGACGTTACTGCAACCGTATTGCAAACGGACGTTTTACACTCAACGGAATAACATATCAGCTTGCACTCAACGAGAACGGAAAGGTTCATCTTCACGGCGGCAATGTCGGATTCAACAAAAAGATTTGGGACACGGTGCCGTATGAGAAGGTTGGAGAGCAGGGAGTTATTATGACAACAGTCAGCGAGGACGCCGAGGAAAATTATCCCGGAACACTCCGCGTTAAGGTAACTTACAGCTTTACTGATGAAAATGAGCTTAAGATTCACTATGAGGCAACGACTGACCAGGATACGGTTATAAATATGACGAATCACTCATATTTCAATCTTGGCGGTTATAATTCCGGTTCAGTTCTTGAACATTCACTTGTGATTGATTCTGATGCAATATCGGCGATAAATGATAAGCTGATTCCGACCGGCGAGGCTTACAGCGTTGAAGGGACTCCGTTTGATTTCAGAGAAGCTAAAAAAATCGGCGAGCGCATTGATGATACCTCCGATGCACAGCTTGCTCTTGTCGGAGGATATGACCACAACTATATTCTGAATTCTGACGGCGAAATGAAAAAGGCTGCCGAGCTTTACGACGAAAAGTCCGGCCGTGTGATGTCGGTTATAACCGACCAGACATCGGTTCAGCTTTACGCTTCGCTCGGCATGAACGGTGAAATACCCATGAAGGGCGGAATGAAGCAGACACCGAAAACTGCGGTTTGCCTTGAAACACAGCACGCCCCCGACAGTCCGAATCACGATAATTTCCCGTCAACAAAGCTTCGTGTCGGCGAAAAATACGATACTACCACGATTTATGCGTTTGGTATAAAATAACTCCACTTGGAGGATAAATGCAAGAATTTTTTAATCATTTGTTTCATACCCTTGTCCATACGCTTGAGCATACCTGGTATATGCTCCCCTTGCTTCTCCTCATTTACCTACTCATTGAGGTTGTTGAGCATAAGGCGATGGATAGGGTTCGCCGTGTGCTTGCAAGCGAGAATCTCGGAATAGTCGGTGCATCTGCGCTCGGACTTTTTCCGCAGTGCGGTTTTTCGGTTGCGGCGGCTAATTTGTATGCAGAGCGTCTTGTGAGTGCCGGAGTTGTTGCGGCGGTTTTTGTTGCAACAAGTGATGAGGCCTTCCCGATACTCATAGCAAATCCCGGCAGTGCAAAATGGTTTCTGCCGCTGCTTGCGGTGAAATTTATTTATGCGATTGCGGTTGGCTTCCTTGTCAATTTTATTTTTCGCATCACCGGACTCGATAAGGCAAAGCACCGAGAAGCTCACAGTCACGGAGAGCATATACATGAGGGCGGAGAACATCACCACTGCTCTCACTGCGACAGTAGAAACGGTATTATCTCCGCTGCTTTAAAAAGAGGTATATCCATATTTGCGTTCGTTTTTGTGACGAGCTTTGCGCTTCATCTTGTAATCGACCTTGTTGGCGAGGACAAGCTTGGTGCTTTTATGATGACAGACAGCATATTCCAGCCGTTTTTGACCGCACTTATCGGGCTTGTTCCAAACTGCGCGGCAAGTGTTGTCACAACCGAGCTTTTTGTTTCGGGAACACTTGGATTCGGTTCGCTTGCGGCGGCACTTTCAGCAGGTGCAGGCGTTGGTATGCTTGTACTTTTCCGAGTTAACCGTTCATACAAACAAAACTTTGCTTTTGTGGGGATTTTATATCTTGCATCGGCTCTGCTCGGCGTACTTATAGAAATTCTGATTTAACACTTCCGCACACGTGATACGTGTGCGGCGGCTGTTTTCTTGAAACAAAAAGGAAAACCATAAAAATGTTTGAAAAGCTTAAAATTACTGAAGAAAATTACGAAAAAATGGCAGAGGAGCTTGCTCTTCCCGAGGTTATAAGCGACCAGGAACGCTATACGAAGCTGATGCGTGAGCATAAACGGCTTACTCCTATTGTCGAAAAATATCGAGAATATACTGCGTGTGAAACACAGTTCCACGATACGGAAGAAATGCTCGGTGAGAAGCTTGATCCTGATATGGAGGAGCTTGTGCGAGAGGAGCTTAATGAGCTCAAAGAAAGGCTTCCTGTGCTCGAACAGGAGCTTCAGATACTTCTCCTGCCGCACGATCCGAATGATGACAAGAATGTAATCATCGAAATTCGCGGCGGTGCCGGCGGTGAGGAAGCAGCACTCTTTGCGTATGTGCTTTACCGTATGTACAATATGTATGCGGCAAGTGTCGGTTGGAAGACAGAGATAATCTCCTGCAACGAAACTGAGCTTGGCGGATTTAAGGAAGTAAGCTTCATGGTTGAGGGGGAGGGTGCTTATTCAAGATTAAAGTTTGAATCGGGCGTTCACCGTGTACAGCGCGTCCCCGTTACCGAATCGCAGGGAAGAATACAGACCTCGACGGCGACTGTTGCAGTGCTTCCCGAAGCGGAAGATGTTGAAATTGAAATTAATCAATCCGATCTTGAGATTGAAACTATAAAATCAAGCGGTGCCGGCGGTCAGCACGTTAATAAGACGGAATCGGCGATAAGACTGCTTCATAAGCCTACCGGAATCGTTATTGAATGTCAGGACGAGCGTTCGCAGTTCAAGAATCGCGACAAGGCAATGAAGCTGCTTCGCACCAAGCTTTTTGATATGAAACAAGCAGAACAGGATGCTAAAATTGCATCCGAGCGAAAGAGTCAGGTTGGCACGGGTGACAGAAGTGAACGTATACGTACTTACAACTATCCGCAGAGCCGTGTTACCGACCACAGAATCGGTGTTACTCTCCATTCGCTTGAGGAGTTTTTGAACGGCGATATTGCCGAAATGCTTACTGCCCTCGCTACGGCAGACACTGCCGCAAAGCTCGCGAACGGCTGATATATCTAAAAAATCGAAAGGACAAAAATGGACACTATAATATCACGTCTTACCGATGATGAAAAATTAAACAGCGAAATATTTGCCTATGCAGGCAAAATGCTTCGCGATGGCGGACTTGTTGCATTTCCGACTGAAACAGTTTACGGTCTTGGTGCAAATGCGCTGAATTCCGATGCGGCGGCAAAAATTTACGCTGCAAAGGGAAGACCTTCCGATAATCCTTTGATAGTTCATCTCTCAAAGGTTGAGGATGCTGACAAATACTGCTATACAAGCGAGCTTTTTTGGCGTATTGCAGAAAAATTCATGCCGGGACCGATAACGGTTGTTATGCCAAAGCGCGAATGTATTCCCGATACTGTAACGGGTGGACTTGATACGGTTGCGATACGTATTCCGTCAAATGAATCTGCAAGACGGCTTATTGAGGCGGCGGGTGTACCGATAGCTGCACCGAGTGCAAATTTATCGGGCAAGCCGAGCCCGACGTGCTACGAGCACGTTGCGGCAGACATGGTGGGACGAATCAATATGATTGTTGCCGGTGACGAATCCGACATCGGAGTGGAATCTACGATTATAAAGATTGACGACGGCAAAATAACACTGCTCCGACCGGGCGGTGTTACCGTTGAGATGCTCGAAGAAATCGGCGAAGTCGAATTTGACCGTGCTATAATTGGAAAGCTTGCTGACGGTGAGCGTCCACTTGCACCGGGTATGAAATACAGACATTATGCACCGGAAACACGGCTGGTCATGCTTGACGGCTCGGATGAGCAGATATATGAGTTTTTATCGGAGCAGGCAGAGTTAAAAAAGGTTGGCATACTTATGTTTGATGACGAAACCGAGAAATTCTCCGACCTTGCGATATGCCGGGTTTCGCTTGGTGAGCACTGTGCCGAAAATGAGGCGCACAGTCTTTTTAAGATGCTCCGGGCAATTGACAATGAAAATTGCGATGTTTTCTATACCAAGGTTCCCGAAAAGACGGGGATCGGACTTGCGGTATATAACCGTCTTTTAAAGGCGGCAGGACATGAGATAATTAAGCTTTAAAAGGCTTTTTGGATAAATTTTTAGAACGAAACGGAGAACGACGATGGCACGCAAAACCAAAGAAATCAAGCGCACTACAAGCGGTATAACTGCCGAGATTACCGATCAGGCGATAACCGATACCATACGCACAAATTTCATGCCATACGCAATGTATGTCATACGCGACCGCGCTATTCCCGAAATTGACGGATTCAAGC
Organism: Candidatus Flemingiibacterium sp.; assembly: GCA_045632605.1. GTDB lineage: Bacteria > Bacillota > Clostridia > Oscillospirales > CAG-272 > Flemingiibacterium. The sequence goes on from JAZQXA010000097.1 coordinate 67,493, forward strand.
CGTCACACAGAAAGCTCCTTTACACGATGTATAAAATGGGTCTGCTCACCGGTAACAGAACCAAATCGGCAAATGTCGTCGGTCAGACGATGAAGCTGAATCCTCACGGTGATGCGGCAATTTATGAAACGATGGTTCGTTTGACACGCGGACATGAGGCACTGCTTCATCCATTTGTTGATTCAAAGGGAAGCTTTGGAAAGCAGTACAGCCGCGATATGGCTTACGCCGCATCGCGTTATACTGAGGTTAAACTCGATTCATTCTGTTCAGAGCTTTTCCGCGGTATTGACAAGGATGCCGTTGACATGGTTGACAACTATGATGCGACAATGAAAGAGCCGGTGCTCCTGCCGACGACATTTCCAAATGTGCTTGTAACGCCAAATCTCGGAATTGCAGTTGGTATGACGAGTAATATCTGTTCATTTAATCTCGGAGAAATATGCGACGGTGCAATACAGCTTTTGCGCAGACCGGATACGCCCGTTGACAAAATGCTCGATATCATAAAAGCTCCCGATTTTCCCGGCGGAGCGTACATCATATATGACCGCGACAAAATGCGCGAGATTATGAAAACCGGACGCGGCGGAATTACACTGCGCTCACGTTATAATTATGAGAAAAAGGACAACTGTATTGACATAACGCAGATTCCTTATTCAACGTCAATTGAGCTTATAATGAACCGAATTACTGACCTTGTTAAAGAGGGCAAGCTTAAGGAAATCGTTGATTTCAGAGATGAGATTGACCTTTCGGGATTTAAACTCACACTTGATTTGCGTCGCGGAGTTGACCCCGATAAGCTCATGACCAAGCTCTTTAAGATGACGTCACTTGAAGATAATTTTAACTGCAATTTCAATGTGCTTATCGACGGAACACCGCGTCAGATGGGCGTTATTGAGATACTTAACGAGTGGATACGCTTCCGTATGGGATGTGTACGCCGTGAGCTTTCATATGAGCTTAAAAAGAAGAAGGACAAGCTGCATCTTCTCATGGGGCTTGGAAAGATACTGCTTGATATCGACAAGGCGATTAAAATTGTCCGCGAAACAGAGCTTGAAGCTGACGTTGTTCCGAACCTCATGGCAGGCTTTGGAATCGACGAAATTCAGGCAGAATATATTGCGGAAATAAAACTCCGTTATCTCAACCGTGAATATATCATCAACCGCATTAAGGAGATTGAAACTCTGCAAAAGGAGATTGCCGAGCTTGAAGCGAAGATTGGCGATGATATAAAGGTTCGTGAGCATATTGCAAACGAGCTTCGAGAAATCAAAAAGAAATATGGAAAGCCGCGTCTTACACAGCTCATTTATCCCGATGATATCGAGGTTTACGAGCCTGAAAGCGAAATTGAAAACTACAATGTTCGCGTATATCTCACCCGTGACGGCTACTTCAAGAAGATCACTCCGCAGTCACTCCGCGGAAGTGATGTTCAACAGCTCAAAGACGGCGATGTTATCGTTCATGAGCAGGATACTGAGAATATAGCTGAGGTTATATTCTTCTCCGATAAGGCGCAGTGCTATAAGGCGAAGATTGATGACTTCGACAATGTAAAGGCATCACAGCTCGGTGACTATATTCCTGCAAAGCTCGGCTTTGACGAGGGCGAAAAGGTTGCGGCAATGGCGGTGCTTACGGAGTACCGTGACGATGCTTATATGCTGTTTGTTTTCGAAAACGGCAAGGGCGTACGTGTACCGATAAGCGCATATCAGACCAAGACAAACCGCCGTAAGCTGACGGCCGCATATGCCGATTCCTCGCCGCTTGCAGGTGCGATGTATCTGACCGCTCCGTGTGAGGTTATGCTTGTTAATAATGCGAACAGAGCGATTTCTTTAAAGAGCGAGCTTATTCCCGAAAAGACAACAAGAAACTCGGTTGGCGTCCAGGTAATGCAGATGAAGCGAGGACAAAAGGTGACATCACTAATGCGTGACTTTGAGGGACATATCGCAAATGCATCGAAATATCACAAGATTAAAATTCCGGCGGCATCAATACTGCTTGAGGAATACGATATAAATAAAATTCAAATTCGTTTTACTGACGAAGAAATGTGAGGTTAATATCATGGAAATCAAACTTTGGGAAAACAACATTCCGTATCTTCTTGAAGATGCAAAGACACCGAACTTAATGACAACTTATTTTATTGATACCGATAAGCCGCTTCCGTGTATCGTAATTTATCCTGGCGGCGGATATCATAATCTTGCGTGGTATGAAGGTTCGCCGTATGCCGAATTTTTCAATAAGCGCGGTATGCACGCGGTTGTTGTTGATTACAGAATTGATCCCAACCGTGATCCGGCACCGCTTGCTGATGCACAGCGTGCAATTAAAATTTTGCGTGCCAACGCCGAAAAATGGAAAATTGACCCCAATCGAATCGTAACTATGGGTTCATCTGCCGGCGGACATCTTGCGGCTTGCACTATCACTCTCCCCGATGTTTGTGAGGAGCCTCAGGACGAAATCGACAAAATGTCCTGCAAGCCGAACGGCGCGATACTTTGCTATCCTGTAATTTCGGTAATTGACAGCTTTGCTCATACCGGAAGCGGTATGCATCTTCTCGGTGAAAAGCGTTATCCGAGAGAGGGTGCATATTTCTCGCTCAATAATCAGGTTACTCCCGAAACCCCTAAGGTTTTCATCTGGCATACCTCAGATGACGAATGTGTAAACGTCAAAAATTCGCTCGTATTTGGTGAAAAGCTCCGCGACAACGGTATTCCGTTTGAAATGCATATTTATCCGCACGGAAAGCACGGACTTGGACTTGCGCTTGACCGTGAAGATATCCGTCCGTGGGCAGATCTCGCTGCAGATTGGGTTGAACGCAATATATAAAATGTTTTTTATAGGAAAGAAAAAAGCGTATAGCAGAGAATATACGCTTTTTTCGAACAAAGATATAATCAGACTTGTTCTGCCGCTTATAGTTGAACAGTTTCTCGCAATTTCGGTGGGAATGTTCGATACGATGATGGTGTCAAGCCTCGGTGAAAGTGCGGTTTCAGGCGTTTCGCTTGTAGATATGATAAGCAAGCTGATGATAAACATTTTCGCCGCACTTGCAACCGGCGGTGCGGTCATATGTGCTCATGAGGTCGGTTTTGCCAAGACACAAACGGATAAGCCCGATTATTCTGCGGCACGTGCGGCGGCAAAGCATTTACTGCTTATTTTAAGCGCTGCATCATGTATTATTGCACTTTTATGTTATTTTCTGCGTGCTCCGATTCTGAATTTGCTTTTTGGAAAAATTGAAGAAGATACGATGAACAGCGCGCTTACTTATTTTGCAATTTGTGCGGTATCTTACCCGTTTCTGGCACTTTATAACGGCTTTGCCGCACTCTTTCGCACTATGGGTAACTCAAAGGTTACCATGGTGACATCCATAATAACAAACATCGTAAACCTCATCGGAAACGCACTGCTCATATTTGTTTTTGACATGGGTGTTGCCGGTGCGGCTTGGTCAACAGCTTTTTCGCGTATGCTCGGTATGCTTATTCTCGCCGTACTGATTGTGAATAAAAAACATGATATTCACATAAACTTTTTCGAGCGCTTTAAGGTTAAATTCACAACTGTAAAACGTATACTCGGCATAGGACTTCCCAACGGGTTTGAGAACAGTGTTTTCAGCCTCGGTCGCATTCTTGTAATTTCGATGATATCCGGCTTCGGTGAGATTCAGCTTGCAGCAAATTCGGTTGCAAATAATCTCGATCAGCTCGGTTGTATTCCCGGGCAGGCTATATGCCTTGCAATGGTCACAGTTGTAGGTCAGTGTATCGGTGCAGGTGATCTTGATGCGGCTGACTATTACCGAAAAAAGCTTACACGTATGAGCTTTATGTTTATGGCGGCTGTTGAAGTCGCGATTATTATGACATTGCCGCTTACACTTCGTCTTTATGACCTTACTGCCGAAACGCTGAAGCTTGCGGCGGTACTTATTTTGATTCACGATGGGCTTGGAATGTTTCTTTGGACTCCCTCGTTCGTTACGCCGAATGCCTTGCGTGCGGCGAAGGATGTTAGGTACACTATGATTGTTTCAGTTTCATCAATGATCGGATTTCGCGTACTGTTTTCATACATAATCGGTGTCGTATTTGAGGTCGGTATTATCGGTGTGTGGATTGCGATGGTGTTTGACTGGATATTCAGAGCAACGATGTTTGCGCTTCGCATACACAGCCAAAAGTGGCTTTCACATATTCCTAAAAAGCTTAGTGAGGGATGATAATGGCTGGAATTTTTGATTACCTTGAATGGCGCGGAGATATATCACTGACTGCAGTGCCTCTGTGTGACGCTGACAGACTGATTTTTTCCGAGCTTTCATATATCGACCTCGGTGCAGATGAGCCTTTACCGATGCCGGAGCTTTGCCCTAAAACTCTAAAAAAGCAGGAAGTTATAAAAAATAGCGGTTCACGCCAAACTATTCTTCATCATAAACAGGACGAAAAACTGCTTGAGATGCTTTCAAAAGCGCCGCGTTACGCTGACGTTAAAATCGGGTACTGCGAGTCAAAGACTAATAAAAAACGCGAGGAGCAGTTTGCCGCAATGACGGTTTTTTTGCCCGATTCATCATTGATTATCGTATTTCGCGGTACGGATTGGTCGCTCGTTGGATGGAAAGAGGACTTTAACATGTCATACTGCGAAGTGGTACCTGCACAAAAAAGCGCGCTCGATTACCTTATAAGAATAGCCTCGCTCTGCGACGGAAAGCTGCACATTACAGGTCACTCAAAAGGCGGAAATTTGTCGATATATTCTGCGGTTTCCGCTCCGTCCGAAATAGCTGAAAGAATCATTGACGTGACGAGCCTTGACGGCCCGGGCTTTTGCGAAAGTTTAATTTCTTCGCCTGAATATGCCGCAATTAAGGAACGTATTCAAACATATATGCCGAGTGCTTCAATTGTCGGAACTCTCTTTTCCCATACCGGAAAATTTGCGATTATAAAGAGTCGCGGCAGAGGCTTTATGCAGCATATTCCTTACAATTGGGAGATAATGGGCGGCGGCTTCGTTACTGCGGCAGTGCGTGACGGTACAAGTCAACTTATTGAAACAACACTCAACGATTGGCTTTTCGGAATCCCGATTGACGAACGGCGAAAATTCATCGATACGGTATGGTCTGTAATTACCGAGCTTGGAATTGATGAGCTAGGAGAACTGCTTGATGGCAAAAATGCACGTGCTATAATAAAGAATTACCACTCTCTCGACGAGGATTCACGTTTGCTGATATCAGATATATTGACGAAGCTCCGCGAGTCTGCAAAGGCATCGCTCGGAGAGCTGATTTCGCAGGCGAAGAAAAAATAAATAAAACGAGCTGTCCGTTTAAATTGTTACGGACAGCTCATTTTTATATGGCGTCATTTATGCAGGACGGGAGTTTCGTCCATTGTGAGCTTATATTCGAGAGCATCGGCAAGGGCGATGAAGCTTGCCTCGATGATATCGTGTGAAACACCGACTGTTGTCCATACACGGTGTGAGTCGGTTGATTCAATTAAAACACGAACCTTTGCTGCTGTGGTCGAGTTGGCTTCCAAAACGCGCACCTTGAAGTCGGTAAGCTTAACCTCGGAAAGAACGGGGTAAAATACAGTGAGAGCTCGTTTTAATGCGATATCGAGAGCGTTTACGGGACCGTTTCCGAGTGATGCGGTGGTTTCTGTACGTCCGCCGACCTCGACCTGCACCATTGCCGAGGATTGCAGCTTTCCGTCTGTTGATGGGAAATCATCAGTGGTTTTATAAAGGACAACATCAAAATGAGGCTTATAATCACAGACAAGCTTTCTGATTAGCAACTCAAAGCTGGCATCTGCGGCTTCAAATTGGTATCCCTCATGCTCAAGCTCTTTTAGCTTTTCAGTGATAAGCGCTGTTTCGGGCGATGTACGTTCAAGACTTGGTATAACCTGACGGGCAAGTTCAGCTACGGTTGTCCGTCCAGAAACTTCAGAGGCGAGCAGTCTGCGCTTATTTCCGACGAGTTTCGGAGAAATATGCTCATATGCACCGTCGAGCTTTTCAATTGCATCAATATGCATTCCACCCTTGTGAGCGAAGGCGGATTTTCCGGTATACGGCTTTGTCGGGCGGACAGCAACATTTGAAATATCGGAGATTCTTCGTGCAGTTTCCATTAGTGAAGCGAGCTTTACCGAGGAATCTCTGCCGCACTGCATATTATATTTGAGGGTAAGATTCGGAATTATAACACTCAAATCACAGTTTCCGCATCGTTCACCGATTCCGGTGAATGTGCCCTGAACCATAGATGCGCCGGATTTTATAGCAGACATCGCTGAGGCAACGGCAAGCCCGGAGTCGTCATGAGTATGTATGCCAATACGCTTGCCGGGGAATTCTTTGCAGATGAGAGCGGTGATTTCAGCAATATTTTCGGGAAGGGTACCGCCGTTTGTGTCGCAGAGTGTAACACAGTCTGCACCGCCGTCAAATGCAGCTTTTATTACTGCAAGTGCGTGCTCGGCATTGTATGCATATCCGTCGAAGAAGTGCTCCGCATCGAAAATGACTTCATCAAGGCGCGGTTTCAGATATTCAATTGTAGTTGCAACAAGCTCAAGATTTTCAGCTTCGCTTATGCCAAGTACACGCTCGGCATGAAGCAGATGCGCTTTTCCGAAAACGGTTACGCACGGAGTGCCTGCACCGAGAAGTGCGGCAAGGTTCGGGTCGTTTTCAGGAGAAAGATTTTTTCGGTGTGTCGAGCCGAAAGCGCATAGCTTCGATTTGACGAGCGAAAGGGAACGAACACGCTCGAAAAATTCTGTGTCCTTCGGATTTGAACCCGGGATTCCGGCTTCAATGTAATCAACGCCGAATTCGTCAAGAGCCTTTATTATATGCAGTTTATCTCGAACAGAGTAGGATATTCCTTCACCTTGTGCGCCGTCGCGCAGAGTGGAGTCGAAAATTTCAACGATGCGATTGTTTGGCATGGCTGAGTCCTCACATGAAATTAATAGTTATCAATATTATAATATACATTTTCAAAATTGTCAAGAGCGAGAGAAATTTACGAAATTTTTACACAGAACACCTTACAAAAAATACATAAAAATAGTATGATTATGATGTATTATAATAAATTTTGTTAACACGCTTTTAAAAGACGGCAGGAAACTGCAAAAAGCGATACCGTGAAATGCGGTCTGATGGAGGGATTTTATGATATTTATCGTTGAAGATGATGAGAACATCCGAGAAATGGAGAGCTATGCGCTCAAAAACAGCGGATACGATGTTCGCGGATTTGCTGACGGAGTGGCACTTTTCGCCGCTCTTGAGGAAGAACTTCCAAGACTTATTCTGCTCGACATCATGCTTCCGGGTGAGGACGGTCTTGCGCTTCTCAGAAAGCTTCGCTCGGATGACAGAACAAGAAAAATTCCGATAATGATGGTTACGGCAAAGACAACCGAGCTTGACAAGGTGCGCGGACTCGACATGGGTGCTGACGACTATCTTGCAAAGCCTTTCGGAATCATGGAGCTTGTTTCAAGAGTGAAAGCTTTGCTCAGACGTACGGAATCCGCAGAAAAAACGGAGCCTGCAAAACGCTCTGTTTATGAATACTGCGGCATTATCATGGACGATTCTTCACGGCGTGTAACTTCATGCGGCGAGGACGTTGACCTTACTTATAAGGAGTATGAGCTTTTAAAATATCTTCTTCTTAATATCAATATCGTAATGAGCCGCGACAGACTTCTTTCCGAGGTTTGGGGCTATGACTATGAGGGCGAATCGCGTACGGTTGATATGCACATAAAAACTCTGCGCCAGAAGCTTGGTGCTTTGGGCGGTGCGATAAAGACCGTTCGAAGTGTCGGTTACAAGCTTGGTGACTGATAAAGCCATGAAGAATAAAATACTTCGCACGATTATACTGACGGCTGTTATTTCATATATTATCGGGCTGTCATTTTCGTGGATAGCATCGGCGATACTTACGCTGACAGTTGGTGATATCGAAGATTTTACCGCTGTGATTATTTTTGCATTACCTCTTCTTGTTGCTCTTGGGGCTGTTATAATTGGCTCTCATATGGCGTCATCACACATTTCACAAAGTATGCAAAGGGAATACTACAATATGTCTGTTCCCGGAGCTTGCGAAACGGAGAAATATCCGGAGCTTACGCCTTTTTTTGAGATGTTAAACGCACAGCAAAGAGAAATCGAAAAACAGCTTGCGAGAGTTGCAAAGGAGAAGAACCGTCTTTCTACTATAATTAATAATATGGATGAGGGGCTTATAATTCTCGACAACGACCTTCGTGTTATTATGCTCAATGAGAGCGCATATTCATGGCTTGGCTCGCCGGTTCAACGGTCTGAATGTGCCGGCAGACATATAAGCGAGATATGTGTTAGCAGCGAAATATGTGAATGCATTGAAAGGGCAGATTCTGTGAATCTTATGCTCGGCGGACGTAATCTCCAGCTTCATGTGAATCATGTTGTGTCAAGTGCGGAGCAGGTTGGACGTATCGGACTTTTGCTCGACCTTACCGAACGCTCTGAAATTGACCGCATAAAGCAGGAGTTTACCGCAAATGTTTCACATGAGCTTAAAACGCCGCTGACCTCGATTTCCGGTTATGCAGAGCTTATTGAATCGGGTATGGCGCAAGGGGCTGATGCACCCGTGTTTGCAGGACGAATCAGAAAAGAAAGTCAGCGTATGCTTGCGCTGATTTCCGATATAATCAAGCTTTCAAAGCTCGACGAGGCGCCGGATGGCGAAAATGTTGAGACTGTTGACCTCTTAAGGGTTGCACACGAATGCCGCGATATGCTCGAAATGAGTGCCAATCAGCACGATGTTACAATTAATGTTGAGGGCGAGCGCAGTGAAATTTCCGGTGTTGCCACTGAACTTACCGAGCTTTTATATAATCTTATCGACAATGGTATACGATACAATCGCAAAAACGGTGAGGTTAACGTGAAAATTACATCACCGGCACACGGTGTCGGCGATGCTATCGCAATAATTACCGTTGCCGATACCGGTATCGGTATTGCAGACGAGCATCAGGGACGAGTATTTGAGCGATTCTACCGAGTTGATAAATCGCGCTCTAAAGCAACGGGGGGGACGGGTCTTGGACTGGCCATTGTAAAGCACGTTGCCGAAAGACACAACGCAAAGATTTTTCTCGACAGCCGTATCGGCGAGGGAACAACGGTGCGTGTGGAATTTTATGGAATGAATATTGAAAAAAATAATTTGGGAGATAAGTTTAGATGAACAAATCACGCTTAAAGAAAATTTCGGTTTTAGTTTTAACCTTGATGTTTGCCGCGATTTTTGCAGTATGCGTTTCTGCTGACGGTGATGCTGTCGTAAACGACGGAAAATTGGACATTTTCAATTTTCTTAAGCTGTTTGGTGGCGTTGCACTTTTCCTTTTTGGTATGGATTATATGGGCAAGGGACTCGAAAAAAGTGCCGGAAGCTCGCTTGAACGTATTCTCGAAAGACTCACCAGCAATCCTATAAAGGGTGTTCTGCTCGGTGCTATAGTAACTGCGGTTATTCAATCGTCCGGTGCAACAACGGTCATGGTTGTCGGTTTCGTTAACTCCGGAATCATGAAGCTCACACAGGCTATCGGTATCATCATGGGTGCAAACATCGGTACTACAGCGACCGCATGGATACTTACTCTCGCAGGCGGCGATGGCGGCGGAGCATGGTATATCGAAATATTCAAGGCAAGCAATCTTGCGGCGATATCGGCGTTTGTCGGCATTCTCATGATTATGATCTGCAAGAACAGTCGCAAAAAGGATATCGGTGGTATTTTCATAGGCTTTGCTGTACTTATGTTCGGTATGACTATGATGACAGATGCACTTGCTCCTCTCAAATATAATCAGGGCTTTGCTGAAATTCTCGCACTCTTTACAAATCCCGTCCTCGGTATTCTCGCAGGTGCGATAATTACAACTATTATGCAGTCATCGTCTGCTTCTGTCGGTATCATGCAGGCAATTTCTGCAACCGGAGCACTCTCATTCGGCGCGGCAATTCCGATGATTATGGGACAGAATATCGGAAGCACGACTACAGCAATGATTTCGACCATCGGTGCCGGAAAAAATGCAAAGCGTACTGCGGCGGTTCATTTCTACTTCAATGTAATCGGAACTGCAATATTCCTCATTGCTTACTATACGCTTGATGCGATTTTTGATTTCGGACTTGATAAGGTACAGATTAATTCCACAACGATTGCGATAACTCATACTTTATTTAATATATCAACGACTATTTTGCTGCTTCCGTTCTATAAGCTTCTCGGAAAGCTTGCAGAGCTCACTATACGTGATTCTGCAGATAAAGTACAGATTAATGCGACAGATGACCATCCGCTTTTAGACGAGCGCTTTCTCCAGACTCCCTCGTTTGCGCTTGAACAGTGTGTAACCGTAATGAGCAAAATGGCAGAGTTGTCGGTTGACAGTATCAATATGGCGATGGATCTCGTTGAAAAGTATACCGACGACGAGGGCGATGAAATTCGTGCGATTGAAAATGAGGTTGATAAGTATGAGGACAGACTCGGTACTTATCTTGTCAAGCTGTCCTCGAAGAATCTTTCAATTGAAGATTCCAAAACCGCTACACGTCTTCTCCATAATATAGGCGACCTTGAGCGTATCAGCGACCATGCGGTTAACATTCAGGAAGCCGCAAAGGAAATGAGCGAAAAGGGAATTACGTTTTCACCGGAAGCACAAAATGAGCTTCGCATAATTTCGATGGCTCTTTCGGAAATTCTTACCCTCACAGTGGATGCTCTTATCAGAAACGATCTTCATGCTGCAACTCATGTTGAACCGCTTGAGCAGGTTATTGATGACCTTAAAGATAAAATCCGCGAAAAGCACATCGACCGTCTGCAGGGCGGAAAGTGTACCATTGAGCTTGGCTTCATACTCTCTGATCTGCTTACAAATTACGAGCGTGTATCCGACCATTGCTCCAACATTGCTGCTTGTATGATAAAGGCGGCAGAGCAGTCTTACGATATGCACAAATATCTGTCTGATCTCAAGAGCGAGCACTCTTTCATGGACGAATACCGTGCTTGTTCGGCAAAGTATGCCATAGATTAATTATTCAACTGAAAATATCAGATCTGAAACGGTTACGAATTCGTAACCGTTTTCTATTAGTTTCGGAATAAATTGCCGCAGAGCATCGGGGGTTGGACTTTCGCCACCGATGAAATCATGACAGAGAATAATCGAACCGGATTCGGTGTTGTTAAGCACCGTTTCGACAATTTTATCTGTTGGAGTATGCGCCCAGTCACGAGTGTCAACTGTCCAGAGTATTACTTCGTAGTCGAGCTTCCCGGCAACACGCAATAGATTTTCGCCGTATTTTCCCTCAGGTGGACGTAAAAGTGTAGGTCGGTATTCAGCAAGTTCATATAAAAATTCTTCTGTAGCTGAAATTTCATCTTCAAGTGATTTGTCGGATAACAGCGTGAGATGTGCGTGTGACCATGTGTGACTTGCAACCTCGTGTCCCTCTGATATTTCGCGGAGAATAATGTCAGGGTACCTTTCGGCAAGCTGTCCGACGACGAAGAATGTTGCCTTGATATTATACTCTTTCAGAATATCGAGAATTTCAGCAGTGTATTTATAGTGCGGTCCGTCGTCGAATGTCAGGGCGATACGTTTTTCGGCGTTTTCACAGGAAAAATACACATCTGCCATCTGTTCATCCGCACGAAGCGGCAGGAGTACGAGCAGTACTGCAAACAGTGAAATTATTAGCCGCCGCATAATTCACTAACTGAGGCAAAGCGATAGCCGTGTGACTCGAGTATGGTCAAAAATTCATCGAGTATTGTTGCATTGGTTTCGGATGTCGGATGCAGTAAGAGAATTTCGCCGTTATGCAGGCGGTCAGTCAGCTTTTTTAATGCAGATGCGGGGCTTGGCTGATTTTTGTTGTCCCAATCGGCGTATGCACAGCTCCAGAAAACTGTTTTATATCCCATGTCCGACAAAATTTCCATGTTTGATTTTGAGAAGCATCCTTCCGGCGGACGGTAGAGCTTTGCCATAGTGCCGCCGGTCAAATCGGTGCAGAGTTTTTCGAGCCCGTAAAGCTCACTCTCAAATGCTGCACGGTCGGCGCTTGACATATTTTTATGCGACATTGTGTGATTAGCGACAGTGTGTCCCTCGTCAAACATTCGCTTTACAAGATCGGTATTGCCTGTTATAACGTGCTCGAGGATGAAAAATGTTCCGGGAGCGTTGTGCTTTTTTAATATATCGAGAGTTTTTGTAACGTTGCCGTTTTCGTATCCGACGTCGAATGTGAGGTAGATTACCTTGTCTGCAGAGTCGTCGCCGTGGAGCCGGTCAATATATATGCCCCCATAATCTTCAATGAATGAAAATTCATTCGGAATCGGCGGCTGGGTGTGCGCGCTGTTATATTTGCAGTACCAGCGAAGCTCGTTTGTTTCTGCTCCGAGGGGCAAGATAAATGTCAGCAAAAGCAAAATGCTTGCGGTTGTTTTTATGATTTTTTTCAAAATTATCAGTCCTTTCTGATGACAGATTCTGTATGCATCGGTGTATGTCGAAATTCACATTGCAGCATAATATAATTTACTCAACTTTTTTAAAAAATAACCTTGATTTTTCTGCGCCGATAGGGTATAATATAATATAGTATTCAAAAGCTTCCTGGAAAGCGAAAATTTTGCATAAACTGCGGCTGTATACACGGTTTTTATACATATTTATGACTTTTGAATAAAAGAATTTGATGAATAATTATACATCTTATGCATCTAAAGACTTGAATTTATGCATTTGAAGGTGTATAATATATGCATAAATAAAAAACACAAAAAAGAGGTACATATCATGGATAAGAAAAACATTAAAAAAGTAGTTCTTGCATATTCGGGCGGACTTGATACTTCTATTATCATTCCGTGGCTGAAAGAAAACTATAACAACTGCGAGGTTATCGCTGTTTCCGGTGACGTTGGTCAGGGAACCGAGCTTGACGGTCTTGAAGAAAAGGCTATAAAGACCGGTGCTTCCAAGCTTTATATCGAAGACTTAAAGCAGGATTATATCGAAAATTACATCTGGCCCTGCCTTAAGGCTGATGCAAAATATGAGGATTATCTGCTCGGTACTTCTCACGCTCGTCCCTGCATTGCAAAGCGACTTGTTGAGATCGCACTTGCTGAAGGTGCAGATGCAATCTGCCATGGCTGTACCGGTAAGGGTAACGTCCAGGTTCGTTTCGAGCTTACTATAAAGGCGTTTGCTCCCGATATGGCAATTATAGCTCCCTGGCGTGAGTGGGATATCAAGTCCCGTGACGAGGAGATTGACTATGCGGAAGCACACAACATTCCTCTTAAAATAAACCGTGAAACCAACTACAGTAAGGACAAGAACCTCTGGCATCTTTCGCATGAAGGTCTTGACCTCGAATCTCCTGCAAACGAGCCGCAGTACAATAAGGAAGGCTTCCTTGAACTCGGTGTATCGCCCGAGCAGGCTCCCGATAAGCCCACTTATGTAACCATCCACTTTGAAAAGGGTGTTCCCACAGCAATCGACGGCAAGGCAATGGGTGCTGTTGAGCTTGTTACCGCTCTTAATGAAATTGGCGGTGCAAACGGCATCGGTCTTCTTGATATCGTAGAAAACCGTCTTGTCGGTATGAAGAGCCGCGGTGTTTATGAAACTCCCGCAGGAACAATACTCTATAAGGCTCACAATGTTCTCGAAACAATCTGCCTTGATAAAGAAACATTCCACTTTATGCAGGCTCAGATCGCTCCGAAGATGGCTGACCTTACATACAACGGTCAGTGGTTTACACCTTTACGTGAGGCACTCTGCGCATTCGTAGACAAGGTTAACGAAACTGTTACCGGTGACGTTACTCTGAAGCTCTATAAGGGCAATATCATCAATGCCGGCGTAACCTCTCCGTATACCCTCTATGATGAGCAGACCGCATCCTTCGGCGAGGATGAGGATTACAACCAGGCTGATGCGGCAGGATTTATCAATCTGTTCGGTCTGCCGATAAAGGTTAAGGCAAAGCTCGACTCCAAGAGATAATTTATAATTTACGCAAAAACCAATACCGCTTGGGAGGAGAATATCTTCTCCCAAGCATACGTTTTTTATTATAACATAACGAAAGGATGCAGGAGATTCCTGCTTTGTGATTTATGAAACTCTGGCAAGGACGCTTTAAAAAAGATGTCGATTCACGCGTTAACGACTTTAATTCTTCAATCTCCTTTGACGGACGTATGTACCGTCAGGACATAACCGGTTCAATTGCACACGCCACAATGCTCGGTGAGTGCGGAATTATTGAAAAGAGCGAATCGGAGAAGATTGTTGCGGCGCTTCGTGAAATTCTCGCTGATATCGAGGAAGGAAAGGTTGAGTTTTCCATTGACGCCGAGGATATCCATATGAATATCGAAACAATTCTGACGAGCCGTATCGGTGACACCGGTAAGAGGCTTCACACGGCAAGAAGCCGTAACGACCAGGTTGCGCTCGATGTTCGTATGTATCTGCTCGACGAAATAGGAGAGATAAAGGCGCGTATTCTCGATTTACTCGGTGCTATAAGCGAAAAAGCGAAGCTTCACACCGATACGGTAATGGCAGGATACACACATCTTCAGCGTGCACAGCCGGTTACATTCGCTCACTATATTCTTGCGTATGCACAGATGCTCATGCGTGACTATGACCGTATTTCGGATACTGAACGCCGCACTGCTGTTATGCCGCTTGGCTCGGGTGCGCTCGCTTCTACCACATATCCGATAAACCGTGAGCGCGTTGCCGAATTGCTCGGCTTCCCGAAAGTGACCGAAAACTCAATTGACGGTGTTTCAGACAGAGATTTTGTGCTTGAGCTTGCATCCGACCTTTCACTTCTCATGATGCACATGAGCCGTTTTTCGGAGGAGATAATCCTCTGGTGCTCGTCTGAATTCGGATTTATTGAGCTTGACGACGCATTTTCAACCGGCTCGTCAATCATGCCGCAGAAGAAAAACCCCGATGTTGCCGAGCTTGTACGCGGCAAAACGGGCAGAGTATACGGCGATATGATGGCGCTTTACTCGATGATGAAATCCCTGCCGCTTGCATACAACAAGGATATGCAGGAGGACAAGGAAGCGATTTTTGATGCCATTGACAATACGCTTATTTCGCTCGAAGTATTTACATCGATGTTCGCAACAATGACTGTTCGTGCAGACAGACTTCGCCGTGCGGCGGCACAGGGCTTCATAAATGCTACTGACTGTGCGGATTATCTTGTTAAAAAAGGTATGCCGTTCAGAGATGCTTACAAGGTTTCGGGCACGCTCGTTGCCTACTGTATTGACAACGCAAAAACGCTCGAAGAGCTGTCGCTCGATGAATACAAAGCTGTGTGCGATATCTTTGAGGATGATGTTTATGCGGCAATTGACCTTATGAACTGCGTGAACGGACGTAAGGTTCGCGGAGGCCCCGCAAAGGAATCGGTGCTTTATCAGATAGAGCTTGTTGACAAATTTTTGGAGGAAAACAAATGATTAAAGTCGGAATAATCGGTGCCACAGGATACGCTGGTGCGGAGCTTGCAAGACTTCTCATAAATCATCCCGAGGTTAAAATCGAAGCGGTTTCTTCCGTTTCATACGAGGGACAGCGAATTGATGAAATTTATCCGAATCTCAAAGAGGTTCTTCCCATGACGCTTGAGAGCGTTGATGCGATAATTCCGCGCTGTGACGTGGTTTTCGCTTCGGTTCCTCACGGCGTTTCCGAGGAAATGGCTGTAAAGTGTCAGGAGGCAAATACGGTTCTTATTGACCTTGGTGCAGATTTCCGTTTGCATAACGAAGCCGACTATAATAAGTGGTATGGCAAGGAATATAAGCATCCTGAACTTCACAAAAGGGCTGTTTACTGCATCCCCGAGCTTCATCGCGATGCAATCAAGGATACACCGATAATCGGTAATCCCGGATGTTATCCCACATCAATCTCACTTGCGCTCATGCCGGCAATCAAAGCAGGTATAATAGACCTATCTCATATAATAATCGATTCTAAGTCCGGTGTTACCGGTGCAGGTCGTGGGCTTACTCAGGGAACACATTATCCCGATACAAACGAGGCTTTCGCGGCTTACAAGGCAGGTGCACACAGACATACTCCTGAAATTGAGCAGACACTTTCCGAGCTTTCCGGAGAGACTGTAAAGGTCACGTTCGTGCCGCACCTTCTTCCCGTAAACCGCGGTATTGAATCGACCATTTACGCAACTCTCAACGAAAAGGGAAAAGCTCTCACTTCCGATGAGCTTGACGCAATCTGGCGTGATATCTACAAGGATGAGCGTTTTGTACGAATCGAAAAGAAAGGCTCATACGCCAACATCAAAAATGTTCGTATGTCCAATATGTGCGATATTTCGCTTCACCGAGATGAGCACTGCGACACCCTGATAATCTCGTCCTGCATCGACAATATGGTAAAAGGTGCGGCAGGTCAGGCTATACAGAACATGAATATACGTTTTGGTTTACCCGAAGCAACGGGACTTACAATGGTTCCGCCGGCATTTTAAATTATGCAGACCGTACTTATAACGGGTGCATCACGTGGAATCGGTCGGGCAACAGCCGAATATTTCGGTGAGCACGGCTGGCGTGTTATCATCAACTACAATAATTCAGAAAATGAAGCGAAAACTCTCGCAGATAAGATAAACGCAAACGGCGGCGAGGCGTATATTTTCAAGGCTGACGTCGGAAATGCAGATGAATGTCTGGCACTTGTCGATTATGCGGCTTCAGTCGCAGGCAGGCTTGATGTGCTTGTCAACAATGCGGCAATTGATGAAATGTCGCTGTTTTGTGAGCTTTCGCCGGAGCGTGAAAAAAGGCTCTTTGATATTAACCTTTTCGGCACGATGAATTGTTCACGTTTTGCGCTCAAGCATATGCTCCGTGAGCACAGCGGAAATATCATTAATGTGTCATCAATCTGGGGTAGAGTCGGTGCATCCTGTGAGGTTCAGTATTCAACTTCAAAGGCGGCGATTATCGGTTTCACGAAGGCGCTTGCGAAAGAGGTTGCCCCATCGGGTATTCGCGTGAACTGTGTTGCTCCGGGTGTTATTGACACCGATATGAACAATAATGTTTCACCTGAAGATATGTTGGCGTTCTGTGAGGATGTTCCGATGTGTCGGATGGGCACGCCGCGAGAGGTTGCGGAATGTATATATTTTCTCTCAAATGCCACATACGTCACGGGACAGGTTCTCGGCATTGACGGCGGTTTGATTTAACAGAAAGGACATAAAATTATGGATTACAATATTACAGCCATTGACGGCGGTATCTGCGCGGCGGCAGGCTTTAAGGCGGCAGGCGTACACGCAGGCTTTCGTAAAAACAAACAGAAGCTTGACCTTGCGCTTATCGTTGCGGACGATATCTGTACCGCGGCAGGTGTTTACACAACAAACAAGGTTTTTGCGGCACCGGTTGGTGTAACCCGTGCACACCTTGCAAACGGCAAGGCTCGTGCGGTCATCTGCAACAGCGGTAATGCGAACACCTGCAATACCGACGGCTACGACAAGGCTAACGCTTCGTGCGATATGCTTGCAAAGGCACTCGGAATAAATGCAGACGATATCATAGTTGCTTCTACCGGTGTTATCGGGGTTCCGCTCCCGATTGAGCCGATTGAAAAGGGAATCCCGATGCTTATTGATGCTCTCGATTACGGAATCGAAGCTTCAAACAATGCGGCTTGCGCTATTATGACGACTGACACAAAGAAAAAGGAATATGCATATGAGCTTGAAATTGGCGGAAAGACCGTTCATCTTGGCGGTATTTGCAAAGGTTCCGGCATGATTCGTCCCAATATGGCGACGATGCTTTGCTTCATTACCACCGATGCGGCTGTTTCTTCCGAAATGCTTCAGACTGCGCTTTCTGATGTTATAAAGGACACATTCAACATGGTCAGCGTTGACGGTGACACCTCGACAAACGATATGGTTACCGTACTGGCATCCGGGAAGGCAGGAAATGCTGAAATTACTGCTTTCGGCGAGGATTATGAAGCATTTAAGGCGGGTCTTGCTGCTATTTGTAAGCGTCTTGCGATGGCAATTGCCGCTGATGGTGAGGGTGCAACAAAGCTTCTCGAATGCCGTGTACGCAACTTCACAGATAAGGATGGCGCAAGAACACTTGCTAAATCCGTAATTTCGTCTTCGCTTGTTAAGACTGCAATGTTCGGTGCGGATGCAAACTGGGGAAGAATCCTCTGTGCGCTCGGATATGCCGGCGTTGATATTGACACTGACAGGATTGATGTTAAGTTTAAGAGCAGTGCAGGAGAGATACTCGTTTGCGAAAACGGAAGAGGCGTCGATTTTTCCGAGGAGCTTGCTAAAACAATTCTTCTTCGCCGTCATTTGACGATTGACGTTGATATGAAGTCCGGCAATGTGGACGCAACCGCTTGGGGCTGTGACTTAAGCTATGAATATGTACGCATAAACGGCGACTACCGTTCATAAGATTTAGGAGGATTATTATGTTTCTTTCAAATATGGACAAGGCGACAGTCTTAACTCAGGCTCTGCCTTATATTCAGAAATATACCGGTAAGACCGTTGTAGTAAAATACGGCGGCAACGCAATGATTAACGAGGGACTCAAGGAAGCGGTAATTTCTGACCTTGTGCTCCTCAAGCTTGTTGGTATCAACGTGGTGCTCGTTCATGGCGGCGGCCCCGAAATTTCCGATATGTTAAAGCGTGTCGGCAAAGAATCGAAGTTCATTAACGGTCTGCGCTATACAGACGATGAAACCATCGAAATTGTGCAGATGGTACTTGCAGGAAAGACCAACAAGGATCTCGTAAACAAAATCGAGCGCATCGGCGGTAAGGCTGTCGGACTCTGCGGAATCGACGGTGGCATGATTAAGGCGCACAAGCTTGAGGGCGATGCCGATTACGGTAACGTCGGCGAGATTTATGAGGTTGATACTTCGATAATCAAGGATAACATTGATAAGGGTTACATACCTGTTGTTTCGACGGTTGCTCTCGGCGACGATGACAGCTCTGTTTACAACATCAACGCTGACACCGCGGCTTGCAAAATTGCAATTGCACTCGGTGCATCGAACCTGCTTCTTCTTACCGATACACGTGGACTTATGCGTGACGTCAAGGATGAGGACACACTCATTCCTGAAGTACGACTTGATGAAGTGCAGTCGCTTATAGAAGAGGGCGTTATCAGCGGCGGCATGATACCGAAGGTACAGTGCTGTGTTGATGCAGTTAAGGGCGGAATTGCTCACACTGTTATTCTTGATGGACGTATTTCGCACTCTATACTCATAGAAATGCTTTCCGATGAGGGTATCGGTACACTGTTTAAAAACTGATTGAGGTATAAAATGAATACACAACAAATCATGGCACTCGACCATGAAAATATAATGCAGACCTACGGCAGACTTCATATCGCCCCCGTTTCGGGAAAAAACGCAACTATGACAGATGCCGACGGAAAAACATACATTGATTTCACAAGCGGAATCGGCGTTAATTCGCTCGGCTGGTGCGACGAAGGATGGATAAATGCCGTTGAAGCACAGCTTCACAATCTCCAGCATATGTGCAATTATTTTTACAGCGAATCGGCAGGAAAGCTTGCCGAACAGCTTGTAAAGCTCTCCGGACTGAAGCGCGTATTTTTCGGAAACTCCGGCGCAGAAGCAAACGAGGGTGCTATAAAGCTTGCCCGTAAATATTCGCTCGACAAATACGGCGAGGGCAGAGCTACTATAATTACACTCCAAAATTCGTTCCACGGACGAACGGTTACAACTCTTGCGGCAACGGGACAGGATGTGTTCCATCAGTATTTCTATCCTTTTACCGAGGGCTTCAAATATGTTCCCGCAAACGATATTGACGCAATTCGCGAGGCAATGACCGCTGACGTTTGCGCGGTATTCGCAGAGCCGATTCAGGGGGAGGGCGGTGTCAATCCGCTTGATGTTGATTATGCAAAAGAGCTTCGTGCTCTTTGTGACGAGCGTGATGTGCTTCTCGTTTTCGACGAGGTGCAGACCGGAATCGGACGTACGGGAAAGATGTTCGGATTCGAGCATTTTGGTATAAATCCTGACATTCTTACTTTGGCAAAGGGACTCGGCGGCGGACTTCCTATTGGTGCATTCATCGCCGGAGAAAAATGTGAGGCGACACTCGGTGCCGGGCTTCACGGCTCGACATTTGGTGCTAATCCCGTGGTTACAGCCGGTGCTGTCGAAGTAGTATCTCGCGTATCTTCGCCAGAATTTTTGGCAGAGGTTGAGAAAAAAGGTCAGTACATAATAGACCGTGTGCTCGAAAAATCTCCCTCTAAAGTGAAATCAGTTCGCGGTCGCGGTATGATGATAGGCTTTGTCGTTGAAGGCAGTCCGAAGGATTATCTGCACGCTTGTGCTGACGCAGGACTTCTTGTCCTCACCGCAGGAAAAGATGTTATCAGACTTCTTCCGCCTCTTACAATATCTTATGCGGAAATTGACAAGGGAGCGGAAATTCTCGCTTCCGTATTAAAATAATTACCGAAAGGAATTACAGTTATGATGCACGATCTTCTCAAAATGGCAGACCTCAATAAAGAGGAAATAAACGACATATTAAATCTTGCAATGCAGCTCAAATATGAAACCAAAAACGGTATTGATCACAAGCTTCTTGCAGGTCAGACTCTCGGAATGATTTTCCAGAAGGCTTCTACAAGAACCCGTGTTTCTTTCGAAACCGGTATGTATCAGCTCGGCGGTCAGGCTCTCTTCCTTTCCTCACGTGACCTTCAGATAGGCCGCGGTGAGCCGGTTGAAGATACTGCACGTGTGCTTTCTCGTTATCTCGACGGTATCATGATTCGTACCTTCGCACAGAAAGAGGTTGAAGATCTTGCAGAATATGCAAGCATACCGATTATCAACGGTCTTACTGACTATTGCCATCCTTGCCAGGTTCTTGCTGACCTTCAGACTATTCGCGAATTCAAGGGCGGCTTCGACGGACTCAAAATGTGCTATATTGGTGACGGAAATAATATGGCAAATTCGCTTATCGTCGGCGGTCTTACTGTCGGTATGAAAGTGTCTGTTGCTTGTCCCGACGGATATCATCCAGACGGTCAGGTTCTCGATTTTGCAAAGCCTTACGGTGATGCGTTCAAGCTGACTGACAGTGTTCTCGAAGCGGCAAAGGATGCTGACGTACTCTTTACTGACGTATGGGCTTCTATGGGTCAGGAGGATGAAGCAGAGAAGCGCAGAATTGCATTCAAGGGATATCAGATTAACGACGAAGTTATGGATGTTGCGGCAAAGGATGCTATGGTACAGCACTGTCTGCCTGCTCACCGTGAGGAGGAGATTACCGCAAAGGTATTCGAGGCTCACGCAAACGAAATTTTCGAGGAAGCTGAAAACAGACTCCATGCGCAAAAAGCCGTCATGGTTAAACTTATGCAGAAGAAGTAATTTCAGTATAGCTTTTATAAAAATAAACCGATGACGGCTTTTTGCAGCGTTTCGCCTTGCGAAATGGTTACAGAACAGCCGTTATGGTTAAACTTATGCAGAAGAAGTAATTTTGCAGAAAAGAGTATAATTATGTTAAATGTTACAGCAGTTCAGCCGCAATACTACTGCGGCGATGCACCTGATAAAAAAATTGCCGATTTTCTCCTTTCGCATATGGAAGCTGTTCCCGAGGGAGGACTTATACTCCTTCCCGAATATTCAAACGCCGGAGGACTTTCGGACGCCGAAAGTGAGCTTGCGGCCTTACCGCGTGCTCAGATGATGCTCGAAACGGCGGCAAAGATTGCGAAAAAAAAACGTGCGTATCTTTCTATAAATGTGCTTGAAAAGAGAAACGGCGAGATAAAAAACAGCACATACCTCTTTAACAAGTGCGGAGAGGTTGCGTTCATTTATGACAAGCAGCATCTTCCGCCGTCTGAAATTAATCTCGGAGTCAAAGCAGGAAATGATTCTGGAAAATGCAAATGCGTATGCGAGCTTGATGGAATCAAGTTTGCATTCATGACCTGCTACGATGTTTATTTTAACGAGCAGATTGAACATATTGCCAAGAATCAGCCGGATATAATACTCATTCCGGGATATCAGCGCGGCGAACGTACAGATATCATCCGTGCACAGGCTAAACTCACTGCGTTCAGATGCAATGCTTTCCTCGTAAGGTCGTCATATTCAATGGACAGTGACGAGCGTGGCGGATGTTCGATGATAGTTGCTCCTGACGGAAAAATTATCAAGGATATCGGAAAAGAAGTCGGTGCTGTCAGCATAGATATTGAGCCTCACGAGAAGTATTTGAGAAGCGCAGGCTTTGGCGGCGACACGGTTAGAAATGATTCATTTATAGCAGCTGGTCTTTGCCCGGAAGCATTTTAATAAAAAGCGGACATAGCTGCGCTTTTTTCTGATATAGGATTTATAACTTGAAATTTGAGGTGTTCCGAAAATGAAATGTGTATGGGAACATAACGGTAATGACAGCCTGCTTTATTCGGTTGACTTTATCGGAGCATATACTCGCGGAAAAAGCCTTGAAATTGCTGTTTCAAAAATGCAGTCTGAAATAGAATCGTATTCTCTTTGGAGCGGACAAATTTGCCATGAGGATAGCGAAGTCGAAATAGTTCAAGAGAAAAACAGCAATTTGAATATTGCGGATGCCGATTCAGATGTAATTTTCAACTCCGAAAAATTACCGTTATCACGTGAAGAATACGATAAATTAAAAGTTCTTGCGCTGAAATCGGCAAGTGATTTTCATAGTTTATTCGCTGCAATTCCCGACAAAGAGAGAAGCTCTGCTTCAGAGAGAAAAACATTCTACGGCGATGTGCCGCGTACTGCTCTTCAAATGTACGAGCACACAAGAAGCGTAAATGCATATTATTTTGGAGAAATCGGCATTAATGCTGATAATGTCGGCACCGTATTTGAATGCAGAAGCAGAGGATTTGAGCTTTTGGAGAGGACGGAAAATTTCCTTGAAAATGCTGTTTTTGATGGCAGTTACAGTGAATTGTGGTCGCTAAGAAAATTATTCAGACGCTTTTTATGGCATGACAGAATTCATGCAAAAGCTATGTACAGAATGGCGGTTAAAACATTCGGTGCGGAGAGTGTGCCGAATATTTTCAAGTTTTTATTATTATATTAAGGAGGAAAAGGAAGCTTTTTCTGTGTGAAAGCAACGGTTATATTTATGGATAAAATTTGGACTGATATGAAATTGGCGGCTGAGGCTGTCTTAAACGAGCGCAGAATTTCCGAATATGTCACCTGCGGCGAGGTTGGCGCTGCAGTTCTTTCAAAATCCGGGAAAATATATACCGGTGTATGCATTGACACTTGTTCAACACTCGGTATTTGTGCTGAACGAAATGCAATATTTAATATGATTACAAACGGTGAAAATGAAATTGACAAGGTGCTTTGCATAATGCCGGACGGTTCAAACGGCGCTCCATGCGGAGCCTGCCGCGAGCTTATGGTACAGCTTATGGCAGGAAGGTATCATGACATCGAAATCATGCTTGATTATAACACCGAGCGTATCGTGAAACTCGGTGAGATAACACCGGAATGGTGGATAAAATAATAATTTTACGGAGTAAGCAAAAATGAAACTTGTAACAACAACATCGGACTTCAAAAATTGGTGTTCGAGCGATGCAGATAGAATCCGTGAAATTCATCGTGCTGGATTTCGCTATATTGATTTGAATCTTGGGATGCTTACGCCTGACTGTGTTTATATGCAGCCCGGATGGCAGGATGAAGTTGAACGCTTAAAGGAGCTTTCCAGAGGGCTTGATATGCAATTTGTTCAAGCTCACTCACAAGGTATAGGCTCTCCGCTGTCCGATAACGCAGATAATAATAATTTTTATATTGAAGCTACAAAGCGCTCTATAGAAATATGCGGAATGCTGGGAATAAAAAACACGGTGGTTCACGAAGCGTGTAAAGCCGGATTAAGTAAATATGAGATGTTTGAAGTAAACAAGGATTTTTATAATAAGCTGTTTCCCACAGCGGAAAAATTCGGTGTAAACATACTCTGCGAAAACTCGACCCGTGTGAACTTGAAGGACATCTACTGCACAAATACGGGTGCTGATATGCGTGAATTTATTGAGTATATAGGTCATCCGCTTTTCCACGCCTGTTGGGACATCGGACACGCAAACTGTGAAAAATTTTCTATGTATGATAATATTATGACTCTTGGCGATGAGCTTTATGCTATTCATTATCATGACAATCACTGTGAAGCTGATGAACACCTTGCACCGTATCTTGGAAACCTGAATCATGATGAGGTTATTAACGCTTTAATTGATGTTGGCTATAAGGGTTACTTCACTCTGGAGGCAGATTTTTCTCTGCGTACCAGACTTAAATTTGAAAAAGACAACCGTCTTCAGTATCCAAAGCTGTTTATGCAAAGACATATCGAAGCTATGATGTATGATACAGCTAAATGGATGCTCGAAACATATGGATTATTCGAAGAATAATCAAAATTTATATAATAAATTGCGAAGCTTTTACACAGCAATACATCATAAATATGATAATATTCCCGAAACTTAAACGGTTTTCGGGGATATTTTTTTATACCATTATATGTAATATATTCCCAACAAGAAATAGCAAATTTCTTATTGCAGGATTTGTGAGAATTGTGATAAAATATTATTACAAACAGTGCAGGAGATGGAATTATGCTTATTACCGATAAAGAAAAACTGAAGAAATACGCTTCCGGTCGCCGCGTCTGGCAGGGTATACCGGGCATTGCGAGAACAGATAAGGGCAGAACCTTTATTTCATTTTATTCGGGCAGTACAACTGAAACTTACGGTAATTTTGCCGCACTAATCTTTAGTGATGACGGTGTAAATTTCAGTGAGCCGATTGCCGTTTCGTTCAAAGAGGGAAAATTCCGCTGCTATGACCCCGTGCTTTGGATTGACCCGCTTAAGCGCCTATGGTTTATCTGGAATGTTATGCCGGGCGAGGAGGTTATGGCGGCAATTTGCGAAGACCCTGATGCGGATGTACTTACATGGAATGCCCCATTTTATATCGGGCGCGGTGTTATGATGAACAAGCCTGTTGCTCTTACGAGCGGTGAGTGGCTTTTCCCGATAGCAGTATGGAAGCTGAAAATATACGAATCGTTCAGAAGCTGTGCATACAGACCGGATGAAATTGAAGGTTCGTTTGTTTATAAAACCTCTGACAACGGTAAAAGTTTTGTAAAGCTCGGACGCGCAGATATACGTGACCGTTCTTTTGATGAGCATATGCTGCTTGAGCTTGATTCGGGCATTATTGAGATGCTTGTCAGAACAAAGTACGGAATCGCAGTTACATATTCCTATGACCGCGGCAAAAACTGGAGTCGCGGTGAGGACAGTAAGCTTGGAGGCCCCAATTCACGATTCTTCATTTCAAAGCTTAAATCGGGGCGGGTTTTACTTATAAATCATTATAATTTTACAGGGCGGAACAATCTTACAGCGCTTCTTTCTGAAGATGACGGAAAAACTTTCCCGTATACATTATTGCTCGATGAGCGCGATAATGTTTCTTATCCCGATGCGATTCAGTGTGAGGACGGATATATTTATATCGTCTACGACAGAGAGCGCGGCTTTGGGAAGACATCGCTCGAGGAAGCATATGAATGCGGCCGTGAAATACTCACTGCAAAAATATGTGAGGATGACATTATAAAAGGCAGTTTGCAGAACGAAAAGAGTTATTTGAAGAGAATAGCCAGCAAGCTTACTATACTTGATGCTGACTGTGATGACCCATATGTTGGCAATAAAATCGAGGATGAAATTTTTGCGAGTGACCTTATCGGAGGGGATGCAGTAAGCATTATCGATAAGATTTTTGAGCGGTATCCCAGGAATTGTATTAACATGGAAAGGTTTGACGTAAAGCAGCTTGACAAGATGATTGACAAGTTCAAGGGCACCGATTGTAAGGATGCGAAGCTTCTTACCGAAATTATTGGTTTTATACGTTCCTCGCCGCAGAAGATTAATGCGGAGCCGGTTATTGAGGTTGCCAAAAAATATATCAAGGACAATTTGACAAGCGATTTTTCCATAAATGAAATTGCAGAACACATAAACATAAGTGTTTATTACCTTTCACATTTATTCAAGTCGGTTACCGGTATAACGATTCTCGAGTACCGTAATGAATTAAGGCTCACCGAAGCGAAACTTCTGCTTGTTCAGACGGATATGGACATAACAAATATCGCTGAACAGACCGGATTTGGAAGCGCGGCGTATTTTACGTCACTCTTTTCAAAATCGGAAAAGATTTCACCCTCGGAATACAGAAAATATCACAGAGGAAAGCACTGATATGCGAAGCGATATTATTGAAGCGATAAAAAGAGAAAAGCTGATTGCCATTGTTCGGGGAGTGGAGAGGGAAAAATTACTTCCGCTTATCGGGGCAATGTATGACGGCGGAGTCAGACTTCTTGAAATTACATATAATCAGAAAACTCCCGAAAAGCACATGGAAACTGCAGATTACATAAAAATGCTTACCGATGAATTCGGTGGAAGAATGCATATAGGTGCCGGAACGGTGCTTACAGCAGAGCAGGTTGAAATGACGTTTTCGGCAGGCGGAGAATTTATAATTTCGCCAAATACCAAGAGAGATATAATTGAAAGAACAAGAGAGCTCGGAATGGTTTCAATCCCAGGAGCACTGACACCGAGTGAGATTGTTGATGCCTATGAATATGGCGCAGATTTTGTTAAGCTGTTCCCGATAACCGAGCTTGGAGTCAGATATGTCAAGGCGGTCAGAGCACCGCTCTCGCACATACCGATGCTTGCTGTTGGCGGCGTTGACCTTAATAATATGGAAAGCTATCTTAAAGTCGGAATTTCCGGCTTTGGTATCGGCTCAAATATAATTGACAAGGCGATGCTTGAAAAGGGTGACTTTTCGGGAATCAGCCGGCTTGCAAGTGAATATGTTGCGGCGGCGCAGAGGTGAATATGGCAATATATATTACCGTTGACGGCGGTACGACAAATACGAGGATTTATCTTCTAAAGGGCGGTCATGTAACTGATTCTATGAAGCTTTCCGCCGGTGTAAAAAGCGGTGTTGATGCGCTCAAAGCAGAACTTTCAAAGCAAATTTCGGTGATGCTCGAAAAACACGCTCTCAAAGAATCGGATGTTTCGCAGGTGATTGCATCTGGCATGATAACCTCGGAATACGGACTTGTATCGCTTCCTCACATCAATATCCCTGCCGGGAAACGAGAACTGCATGATTCGATGTTCAGCATAACTTTTGCGGATATTACCCCAATTCCGTGGTCATTTATCCGCGGAGTGAAGTCGAATAACGGTATTCTCGATGACACCGATATGATGCGCGGCGAGGAAACCGAAATAATGGGAATTATTGACACCTTTGGAGTTAATGCACTGTATATTCTGCCGGGGTCACACTCGAAGCATATTCGCGTTGATGAAAACGGGAATATTACCGATATACGAACGATGCTGAGCGGTGAATTATTCGCGGCAGTTATGGAGCACACGATTTTAAAGGATGCAGCAGATTTTGAGCATAACACGATTATTGAAGAAAAATTAAAGTATGGCTGTGAATTTGCGCGCGCACGCGGCGTCAATGAAGCGATGTTCAAAACACGTATTCTAAAAAATCTGTTTGGGGCATCTAAAGAGGAGTGTTACAGCTTTTTAATGGGGGCTGTAATTTCGGCAGAGGTGGACGCGGTTATTGACAGTCCCGAAAATACCGTTATTATCGGTGGTCAAAAGCAGTTCAGAAATGCGCTTTCGATGCTCTTAAAAAACTACTGCAACAAAAATATTATTGCTCTTTCAGATAGCACTGTAGATTCATCAACGGCTCTTGGAGCGGTAAATATTTTTGAGTATTCCACATGAGGAGATTCCTATGAAAAAAGGCGTTATAATCAATCAGGACGGAACTTCGCCGTTTTCCGAGGTACTGAAAAACGGTCCGTGTACGCTCGAACAGCTTATCTCTGTTCCGCATCAGTACGAGAATACGCAGGTTACCGACTATATGATAAATATGTGTGACAGCATTGCGTGGTTTCCGGCGAAGACACGCACAAGCATAGTTGATAAATATTATCAGACGTTTGAAAACGGACAAAGCGTTGACTATAAGGACAACAGATTTTCTGCCGGTGCAAAATATGTTTTCGAAGACCTCGGTGTTGACATTTTTGCGATGCAGATTGAAGAGTTTAAAAAGCTTGGAATCAATCCGTGGCTTTCCTTCCGTATGAACGACTGCCATAGCCATCATCTTGATACCGGTTTTATACTTGATGACTTTTATCATGAGCATCCCGAATACAGACGTGTAAAATTCCACCCGGAATTCCTTCAGACGAATACCGACCGCATATACGACTATGCGTATGTTGAAGTTCGTGAACACTATTTAAGCCTTATTGACGAGGCGCTTGAACGATATGACCCTCACGGAATTGAGCTTGATTTTATGCGGGAAATTGAGCTGTTTGCAATCGGACGCGAGCATGAGGGAATTAAAATTCTCAATGCTTTTATGCACGATGTTTATGCAGTACTCAAAAAATATGAGGGTATACGCGGTCATGAATTAAAGCTTGCAGTTCGTGTTGCACCGGATATACAGATAAACCTTGATTTCGGTCTTGATGTTATGAAATGGGTTCAGGATGGACTCGTTGATATGATAACACTCTGTGCACGCTTTGAGTCAAATGACACCGATATGCCGATAAAGCTTTGGAAGCGGTTACTTGCTCCGTATAATGTAGTGCTTTCTGCCGGAATCGATATGAATGTTCTTCCGAACATTGAATGGTGTTCCAATGCAATATATCCGAATATCGAAACATTTGCCGCATGTGCCGCAAATGCATATTCGCAGGGCGCAGATAAGCTTTACTTCTTTAATTATTTCCACACAGAGATAACTAGACTTCTTGACAAAAATACCGTTCCGAATCCTGACCCGGATGCGCATTACGGTTCCCCGGGAGTTGAAATGACTGTCTACAAGATGCTTGGCGATACAGATGGGGTTATGAAGCTTAACCGCCGTCATGTTATAACGGTTAAAGACCGTCTGCCGCAGTGGAAGCGAAGTGCAAATTTTCCCGTTGAAAACCGAGCGGCGTATCAGGTGCCGTATACTTTCAACCGAAACGGCAGCTTTAAGATAACGGTCGGCGAGATTCCGAAAGGGGCAGAGCTTACGCTTCGTTTTGCCGTTGAGGACGGTGAGGCTGTCAGAAAAGAGCTTCCGCGTGTATTTGTCAATTCCGAGCTTTGTGAGTTTATTGGAATTGAGAAAGACGAACGCTGGAGCAAGAGCGAAAATACGCTTTCCTACCGTATTCCCGAAACAGCCTTCGGATTCGATATTTGTCCTTATATTATTGTTAATAACCTTACAAAAGTTACATATATGGATGTACTTGTTAAGGTAAATTAAAAAAATATTTTTAGGAGGATAGACCATGAAAACACGCTTTTTACCCTTGTTTTTGTCGGCTGCGATTTTAATTTCGAGTATGCCGGCAATCGCGTTTGCTGATTCTTCGGAATATGCAGCAGATGTTAACGACGCAACCACGACTCTTTCAGAAAATGACGTAGAATGGGCAGGCACAAACGGTAATGCTGTCAACGTAGGCAGCGACTGCGAGTGCATGAGCTTTGAGCAGGCTGACGGCTACAAGTATCAGTTCAGCTACAAAGCAGGCAATACTCTCGCTATAGGCGACTATAAGCTTTCCGTAACAATGCGTTTTGATCCCGACGTTTATGCCGAGAAAGATTATGCAAACTACATCAACGGCACAAAGGCTTCCAACACAAGAGGTTGTCTTGTTGACAACGGTCTTGTTGTCGGCGTAAACGCAGGTACACACAATCATAACAGCTCGAAGAATATTCTCATTGCCGGTGCTGACAACGATGTACTTGCAGTTACCGCATTTAACAAGGACGGTGAGGCATCTGACAACGTATATGCACTCGGTATTGACGACGAATGGCATACATTCGAAATTGACTTCACTCTGAAAGCAGAGCAGACACTTCAGCATTTTGGAGCAATTGCTTTCTTCTTCAATATCAGA
>JAZQXA010000098.1:0-4953 GCA_045632605.1 Candidatus Flemingiibacterium sp.
ATAACAAACGAATGGCGTCATGTTGAATCGACATTTGTTGCATCTCTTACCGGAAAGTTCCGCTTCGGAATTGCCGGTGGACAGAGCGCAACCGAGGATATTAAGCCTTTTGATATCGACAACTTCACCATTACAAGACTCAACTACGGTGTTCACCTTGATGAGTATACTGCCGGTGACTTTGAAGATCCGCTGACTGCAACCGCAAGATGGAGCGCACTTAACGGTGCCGGAACCTTCGCACGTGTTGTTGAAGACGGAAATGCATTCCTCAGAAACGAGGGACGTACGGTTAACTATCAGAATCTTCTTCTGTCAACATCCATTCCCGTTAAACCCGGAGCAACAGTGAGAATTGCTTACGATGTACGCACAGCAGTTCCGGGAGAAACGAGTATTCTCCGTGCAAATATCCGCGTTGGCGGAAGCTCCGGAATACTCGATTTGCCTCTGGTATCCGGTGCGACAAAGCCCGGTGCGGAAACCTATGAGGTAACAAACGAATGGAAACGTGTTGAGTCTGTATATACCGTAAGACATGAGGGCAGTATTACGTTTGGTATTTGCGGCGGTCCTCGCGTTGAATACATCCAGGCGTTTGATATCGACAATCTTGTTATCGAAGTTATCGGTTAATCCGGCACAAAGTAAAGGAGAAACACGAATGAAAAAGATAAAACTTATTTCAGCAATTCTTACAGCAACACTGACAGCGCAGTTATTTACTGCCGCTGTTGGGGCAAAGCTGATTAAGGTTGAAGGTGCGGTAAAGGCTGACGGTTACGATCAGCCGCTGTCAATAAAGACAAATCTTCCGAAAGGTAACCGTCTGCCGCTCAGCTCATTTGATGAAGCGGACTCTATCATAAACTGGACAGTGTATAACCACACGAGCAAGCCCCGTATGCGTCTTGAATGGCGTTATGATGAAAACGGCGGATATCTCCGTGCGACAGACCGTGCGGTTAACTATTTCGGATATTCGCTGACACCGATGTTCACATACCGTACGGGAACTTATAAGTTCACCGGCTATTTCCGTACATACTACAAGGATGATGTCACCAGTCTTCGTCTTGAATTTATGGACGACTACGGAAATCAGATTAACGATGAGCTCATTGTTAACTGCGGTAACGAATGGCTAAAGGTTGAATATTATCTTGAAGTTCCAGACACCATGAAGAAAATCAACATCTGCGGTGCAGGCTACCCTGAATCTATTCAGGATTTCTGTATGGATGAGTTTTCGCTTGTTGCAGTGGATGAAATCCCCGAGGGATATACAGCACCAAATGTTATTGGAATTCAGGACATTGACTATGAAGCCGTGAAAGCTAAGGTATACCATGACGCAGGTATATATGAATGGGACGAGGAAAAAGAAAGTCAGTATAAGATTAACGGTATCATGATGAACCATGACGCCGACGGTCTTCTCCACAGTATTGGAAGCGATCCGTCCGTTGTTACGGTTCAGGATATAGTCAATCTTGCGATGCAGTATGAAGGCTCGCAGGTTACTGATATGATGCTCTGCGTTTGTAACGAAATTGCTACCTATCCGTCGCTTGTTTGGACTTCCTATCTTGATAAATATTATCAGAAAGAGGAGGCAGGGCAGGAGGTTGACTGGTCAAATGAGCGTGCCCCTAAGGGCGCACAGCATCTTTGGGAGAATCTCAGCCTTGACTACATCGGACTTTGGTGTGAGCTTTTCACCGGAATCGGTATCAATCCATGGATTTCCTTCCGTATGAACGATGCCCATGAACGTAATCTCGGTGTTTCGTGGCTTATGTCGGACTTCTTCCATGAGAATCCGAATCTTTACCGCGTAAAGCACCATGACTATGTTTCCTATATGGATAAGATTTATGACTACACTTATCCCGAGGTACGCGAGCATTATCTTGCTCTGATTAATGAATCTCTCAGCCGTTACAACTGCTACGGAATTGAGCTTGACTTCCAGCGTGAAGCTTTTCTCTGGCATATTGGCGGTGAATATTCCGGTCTTGATATTTTGAATCAATTCTTCCGTGAGCTGGAAGATGTTGTTGCAATCTATGAGGAAAAGTACGGCCATGAGATAAAAATTGCGGTTCGTGTTCCGTCTGACCCGACGACTTGTTATGATCTCGGTATGGATGTTGCAACATGGGCGTCAGAGGGTATTGTTGACCATGTTACTGCCGGCGGACGTTTTGAAACCACTGACACGGATATTCCGATAAGACTTTGGAAGTCGATTCTCGCTCCTCACGGCGTAACTGTTGCGGCTTCGTTTGATACCGCATATATCAGACACGATACCTCAACGAGCACAAGCGGTTTTACTCTTGAAATGCTCGCGGGACTTGCCGCAAATGTTTACTCGCAGGGCGCAGACAAGGTGTACTATTATAATATGAATACGGTCATAGACTTTGACGGCCCGGTTAGGGATGAAGATAAGATGTCCATAACCCGTGACGGTACTCTGCAGGGATATGGAACTAAGGAGGGAAACGTATCAACATGGCTCACATGGAATACTCTCGGCTCATATGAAAAGGTTCTTGGAATGAACCGCAGATGTATTCCGACATTTAACGATACAAGGGCTCCATGGGTATCGGAGTACAAAAATCAGATAGTTCCGACAAGATTTGTTAACGATGTGGGCTATACGTTCAGAATCCCCGTCGGCGATGTTCTCGAGGGCTCAACGCTCACTTTATATATTGCCGGTCCGACAGAAGCTTATATGAATCCGCCGACTGTATTTGTAAATTCGTATCCTTGTAAATTTGTTGGTGTTGGTGACTGTCTGCCGACGAAGAACGGTACATTTACCGATGAGAAATGTATGCTGTTCGATATTCCCGTCGAAGCGCAGCATGAGGGATATATGGTTGTTGAGCTTAACTCCCCCGTAAACTTCTGGTGTCCTCACGTTGAAATTCACGTTGAAGCACCGATTCAGTAATTTTTAGTTTGTATTCTGCTCTATATTTGGAGTTGAATAAATATTTCCCCAATTATCTACATTAGGGCGGCTATGCTTTTATTTAGGTGGCAGAGCCGCCTCAAAATTTAAAATTTTCAAATATTAAAGATTATTATGTGATACTGGTATATCGCAATATTGATATTGACTTATAAAAGGAATTCTGATATAATTACAGCGCAGAAATGCATATTCAGCTTTGATTTTGCAGAGCCGGATATTGTTTTCTCCATTTTCTATACCACGGCGGCATCACGCATTATGTGTGATGCCGTTTGATTTTTTTACTGTCTTAAATCGAAAGTTTTGTGCCAGCATTGATATTGATTTATATAAAGAATAGTTATATAATAATTAGTAGTGAGTTTAGAATCCGTTTCCGAAAATTGTACAAAATACTGATTTAAAACAGCAATAACTGTACTTAGCAGGAAAACCATATTATGATATAGTGTTAATATGACTACAATTCTTTTCATTTTGGCTAACATTTTTTGAACATATATGATATAACAAAAAATAGATCAGTTTTTTTGTTTGGTGACAATAGTGCTATAAATGAAGACAATTGCATATATTTTTTTATTTTTTAACGTGATATAATTATTATGTATAGCTATGCATTGATTTTGGGACATTATTAAATTTATCATAAATTAGAAAAATTTTAACGGAGGTAAAAATCATGGCAAAAAAACGACTCTTGGCGACTTTGCTTGCAGCAGTTATGATAGTATCTATCTTGCCGATAATATCAAGCGTAACTGCAAGTGATATCACCCCGCTTCCCGGTGAAAACTTCACGAGCGAAGGAACAACTTCTCTTGTTGACAATGTTCTCGGCGGCGCGGACAGCAACACCTATGCTCGCGTTTACAATGTAAAGAACTATAACGCGACATTCCCACAACTTTCAAGCACAGCAGGCACAGTTGAAGCAGGAGCTTATTATGAGCTTCACTTCTATGCAAGAACAAACTCGATCGTGAATGACCCCGGAAACAGAAACTGTTATCTGGGACGCGTTTATTTCGGCGCAACAACCACGAATGAGCTTTATTTCGCAAACTCCGCGATTGCTAAAGGAACTTTCAGCGGCAGCTATATATCTGTTGGCAATGAATGGCAGGAATACACCTTTGTGTTCCAGGTTCCGGCGAACAGCACATATACAACTCCGGCAATCCTTTTCCGCGGATCTCAGGTGGTTTCAGGATATGTTCCGCTTGAAATTGACGAAATGACATTCATCAAGGTTGACGAAACCACACTTGATGCCGAAACCGGCACTTATTCGACCATCGGCGACTATCTTTTAGACTGCAGAAGCGAATCGAGCAGCGATTGGGTTGGAGAATGGGGCATTTCGGGTTCGTCAGAGAATGCGAAGCTTGCAATTGTTACCGAATCCGAATATTACCGCGCATCTGCCGCAGCAGGCGTTAACACCGCGATAAGCTATCCCGAGGTTACTCTTGAAGCAGGCGAATATGAGCTTTCCGGCGATTTTCGTCTTGGCGTTATCGACGGATCAAAGATAACCGTTGTAAGCAACTATGTAACATCGGACACCAACGTTGCAAACATCACAATCACCGCAGCAGGCAAGAGTGCGGTAACTGCGATAACCAACGAATGGACAACCGCTGATGTTTCGTTCACACTTCCCGGCAAAACAAAGATCTCCGATATTGCAATCGCGCTTGACGGAGCACTGGTTCTTGACTATAAGAATATCGCCATTGAAAAGACCGGCGTATATATTCCCCCTGTGGGTGAAACAACTGTTGACGGCTGGACAGGTTATATCGACACCGTTAACGATGTTCTCGACACAGAGAATGAAACAGTCGGTGTGGCAGATTCCAACGGATATGTTCATATCTACAACAAAAACGGCGATGCATCTATCATTTACAGAGAAACATATTCCGATTCTCCCGAACCTGACCTTTTCAGAG
>JAZQXA010000099.1:0-28495 GCA_045632605.1 Candidatus Flemingiibacterium sp.
ATAATATTTGAAAGATAAACGCCCATGTTTGAAAGACGGATGGTGGAATTTTATATTGACACTGGTAAAGGTTTGCGGTATAATAAAAGTGTACTGATTATATTTTTTATAAGGAGGAGAAAATGATATTTCCTGTGCCAAAATTTGAGGAGTACAGCGAGGGAAGCTTGGATTTTTCGAGAGTGAAACTTAACGGGAGCCTTATAGATTTTTATAAAATTTCAGATGAGATGGGAATCCGTTTTGAAAAGAACGATTGCTTCAGCGGCGAGGAATATACGCTTGTAATAGATGATAATGGCATTAGCATCGCATATGCGTGCGATGAGGGGAAATTCCGTGCCGTTACCTCACTGCGTCAGCTTGCAAAAAAGAACAATGGAAGACTTCCTTTCTGTACGGTTTCAGATAAACCGGATATCCAAAAAAGAAGCTATATGCTTGACATCAGCCGCGGAAGAATTCCAAAACTCAATACGATATTGGAGCTTGTTGATATTCTTGCAGAGCTTAAATACAATGAGTTTCAGCTGTATATGGATAATTTCTGCTTTAAATACTCGGCTTTTCCGGAGTATACAAAAGATTTTGACTGTCTGACGGCCGAAGATATTGAATATCTAGACAAATACTGCACAGAGAGATTTATTGATCTGGTGCCGAATCAGAACAGCTTTGGGCACATGGAATCATGGCTTGACAGACCGGAGCACGAGCATCTTGCTCTCGGAAATGAAACCGATAAAACCTGGACACTCAATCCGCTTCTCGATGAATCTGTGGAGCTGATGGACAAAATATACGGCTCTCTGCTGCCGCATTTTAGCTCTAAATATGTTAATATCGGTCTTGATGAATCTGTCGGTCTTGGTATGTATCAGACTGAGAAAGCGTGTAACGAGCGCGGCGTTGGCGATGTTTTTGTAGACTATCTCAAAAAGCTCAATACGCTTGTCAATGAAAAATACAGCAAAGAGGCACAGTTCTGGGCGGATATTATTATCAACTATCCCGAGGTTTTCGATAAATTTCCGAAAAACGTCACTGCGGTTGAATGGGGATACGGCATGATAGCAACGCAGGTCATGGAACAGAGAATTCGCTCTTTAAAGGAAAAGGGTGTACGTTTCTACGTTGCTCCGGGTAATTTGACATGGGGCGGTATCGCTTCACGTGTCGAAATTATGGAGTTTAATGTCAGAACCGCAGGAGAGCTTGCAAAAAAGTATGGTGCGGCAGGATATATGCTCACGGATTGGAGCAACCCGGGTGAAGGGCATCCGCAATATCTTGTTCAAAGCTATTTCCCCGCGGCGATGGGAGCACAGTACGGATGGAACAGCGGAACACCGCAGTCCGGCGAAACTCTTAATCAGTTTAAGCATGAGTTCAGATATGCCGCTATTGAATATCTTGACGAAAATGTATTCTGCTGTAAAGGCGTAACAGAGCTTATGTACCGTCTTGGCAGATACGATTTGTATGAGCCGCATGTTACGCATGGCATGTCAATGATAGCGCATGCAACTATGATTCCGCTTTCTTCAATGAAGCCGGTGGATTCGGTTGATGCTGTTAATGTATATGACCACGATATGTGCGGTGACACAAGATTTTACTTTAACAATACCATTCGTTATTTGCACGATGTTAGATCGGATATTGAAGCTTCCGAATTTGATGATCGCCTCAAGAGAGAGGTGCTTGTAAACACGGATATGCTTATCCTCGGTGCAGAGCTGTGCATGATAAAAACAGCAAAGAAGCTTACAGCGCAAAAACGTCAGGAACTTTTGGATTTGATTGATGCAATTCGAACGGAAAACAGAGAACTTTGGATGTACAGAAACTTCAGTGAAGGCTTTGAACTTTACGACAATCATATGATAAACAGAAGAGCTGAACTCGAGGCATACGTCTGCGAGTGAGGATGACTTTATAAACAATTACGCCCACCAATAATACGGTGGGCATTTTGTGTTATAGTGTTAATCAATCGGCAGTACCGATAGATTTTTACCGTTTAAAAGTTCAGCTTCAAGTTTCACAGAACGTATATTTCGTCGAGCGTAAGTTGTGAAATAACAGCATAAATTTTTCGCATCAACACATGAGGTGTAACGGGTGTACATATTTTTACCATATTCATTTTTTACGCATCCGTATGGGACACTTATGCTGTCTGTGATGTGAAAAAAACGGCTGATTTCATCACTTTCGGGGGATGTTTCACAGTGTGTCTTAACAAAAAATGCTCTCACAAATCTTGATGCCGATGAAAAATCTCCCGGCAGTCCTATTGCCCCCATGCCGCGCGAATAGGAAGCTATTTCTTGATCGGGGCAAATGCTGTTTTTGGGTGGAGAGGGAGTTAAATGCATGAAATCCGCCATGTGTGAAGAATGATATTCAAACGGTGGTTCATTGGTCAGTACACCGAAGTTGTTTTCATGAATTTTTAGCCCGTCTGATACAGATTCAACGGTTATTGCTCCCGTTTTGTCGGCTATTATCCAGTGAAGCGGTGTTGGGGAAAGCTCGTCTGAAAAGCTGTCGTCTGTAATATTTGTGCTCCGCAGTAATTCTCTCGCTTTTGAAAGAGTGTCACATTCTGACAGTATCCACGTAATAAACTCAAATGAAGCAATATTATACTTGTCCGAATCAAACGGATGATATTTTGCACTTATCGGGAAATTAAGTCCTGCGGCGTAAAGTCCCGATTCATTCATTGCATCAAAATAGAGGGGAACACCGCTATTGACACATCCGATACCTATTATTGCATGATGAGATTGATTTGTCTGTTCATGGCGGAAAGAAAGCGGATAATTCCTCGGTACGGTAATAACGCACTCGCCGTATGGACGGTCAACATCGAGTGTCCGACCGAAAAGCGGATGCTCCCCACTTATACAGATTGCTGTACACATTTTATTTTAAGCTGAAATCACTTTAGCCGGCAAATTCTGTGGCAACACTTATCATCTGAACTGCTTCGCCGCGAGTCATCGGCAGATATGCACCGAGGGTGCCGTCGCCGCTTCCTCGCAGAATACCTTCGCTGTAAAGTCCGTACATTGCACCCTTTGCCCATGCAGGAATCGCATCATCATCTGCGAAAACGCTTACAGCCTCACCGGTGATTCCAGTGAGCCTTGAGATAATTGCTGCAGCTTCACATCTCGTTATCTGATTGTTCGGGTGAAATTTTACACTGCTCTCATATGATGCACCCTCGATTATTCCAAGAGCATCGGCTACGGCTATTGCGCCTTTATATTCAGCCGGAATTTCTGCATCGTCGGCGAAGCCGGTGTTTGATGTGGTGAAGCCTTTATATCCTGCCGCATTCATTGCAAGACAGAGGAATTCGGCTCTGCTTATTTTATTGTCGGGATAAAAATTTTCCCCGCTTTCAGATGCACCGATTATTCCTGCACGAACGCAGTCAATTACGGCGGAATTTGCCCAGTGTCCCGTCATGTCGGCGTATACTTCACCGGTTTCGGCTTTACCGACACGAAGAGTAATCTTTTCTGAGGCGGAACGGTTTCCGTACTTATCGGTTACGCAGACCGTGAAGCTGTCCTTGCCGGTAAAATTATCGCTTGAGGTGTATTTATAATAGCCGCGGTGACGGTCGGTAAACGATACTGTGCCGTTTGACGGGGAGGACAGTATTTCGAATGTCAGTGAGTCATTTTCCTTGTCGCTTGCCTTGATAACGCCGAAATAGGATATTCCCGAATATGCATCCGGATTTTCCGCAGTGCTGACACGGGTTGATTTTTCAATTATAGGGGCTGTATTTACTGTTTTGAGCGTGTAAACGGTGCAGTCATATTCAGTGCCGTTAATATCACTTCCGCGGCAGAAGCTGAATGTGGCGGCAATTTCATCGCTTCCGTATGGAACGAATTTAAGTGAGTCTAAATTGCGAGGCGAAATTGTCTGCCCGACCTCAATGAAACGTGTGCCGAGCTGGAGTCTGCCAAGTGTGGCATCCGGCAGTGATGTGACGGTTATTTTGCCGACCGAGCTTACACCGAGAGCTTCTGCAAAATCCGATTCTTCAAAATAAATGTCAGTTCCGACAAGCCCACTCTTTGCCACCTTACAGTCGGCGGCGATGATGTCGAGCGCTGGGGAAAGCTTGCGGTCGGCACGACAGGGAAGTGCCATTCCTATAAGCATAAATACTGCAAGCGCTGCGGTGAGTCCGCAAGAGAGTTTTTCTTTGTATTCTTTCATTGTTTACCTCCGGAATAAATATTGATGTAAAAGGTTTGCTGCTTAACTATTTTTGCCCGAGGTCGGGCATTTATACAGTTTTTTGTAAACATTTCTCATATCGGCGTAAAAAAAACTTGAAATTTATTTACTTTGATATCTTGAAATCTTACCGGAGATGTTGTATAATATATTTTAATGTAATATATTTTTTGGAGGAACTAAAAATGATAGATATCAGAATTGAAAGAACAACCGCTCCCAAGGCAAAGCCCGATTGGGACAAGCTCGGCTTCGGAAACTTTTATTCCGACCATATGTTTTTAATGAACTACACCGAGGGTAAGGGCTGGCATGATGCACGCATTGTACCTTATCAGAACTTCTCCCTTGACCCTGCAACAATGGTATTCCACTATGCGCAGGAAATTTTTGAGGGACTTAAGGCATATCGCACACCTAACGGCGATATTCAGCTCTTCCGCCCCGAAAAGAACTTTGAGCGTATGAACCGCACAAACGAGCGTATGTGCATTCCTGCAGTTGATATTGACGACTGCATTACTGCACTCAAAACTCTCATTGATGTTGACCGTGACTGGGTACCCGTTAAAGATGGCACATCACTTTACATCCGTCCGTTCATTATCGCAACAGATGTACACCTCGGCGTACACGTTGCAAAGACATATCTCTTTGCTATAATTCTCTCTCCCGTAGGTTCTTACTATGCGGCAGGTATCAATCCCGTTAAGATATTTGTTGAATCCGAGTATGTACGTGCTGTAAAGGGCGGTACCGGCTTCACCAAGTGCGGCGGTAACTATGCGGCATCTCTCATCGGTCAGAAGAAGGCTGAAGAGCTCGGATATGCACAGGTTCTCTGGCTCGATGGTATTGAGCACAAGTATATCGACGAAGTTGGCGCGATGAACGTATTCTTCGTAATCGACGGTGAGGTCGTTACTCCTACTACCGAGGCAGGTTCAATTCTGCCCGGCGTAACCCGTATGTCCTGCATTGAGCTTCTTAAGAGCTGGGGATATAAGGTTTCCGAGCGCCGTCTTTCCATCGACGAGGTTGTTGAGGCTCACAAGGCAGGCAAGCTCAATGAAGCATTCGGCACCGGTACAGCGGCTGTTATCAGCCCTATCGGCGAGCTCAACCGTGACGGTAACAAGATGATTATCAACAACGGCGAAATCGGTGCAATCGCGCACAAGCTCTACGATAACCTCACAGGTATTCAGTGGGGCAAGCAGGCTGATACTCTCGGCTGGACTGTTAAGGTAGACTGAGTTTTTTGAAAACAAAACAGCAGTACGTTTACATACGGTAGGCGTACTGCTGTGATTTTTGAGTTTTTTTCGATTATAACTATTTTTTTGAGGTTTGTCAGATGTTTAAAAATTATACTTCAATGTTAAAGCGTGAGTTTTCGGGCTATAACGCTTCAAGACTCATAAAGGATTTACTTGCAGGTCTTACGGTTGCCGCTGTTGCGCTTCCGCTTGCACTTGCATTCGGCGTGGCGAGTGGTGCAACTGCCGCCGCAGGACTTATAACAGCTATTCTTGCCGGAATCGTAATCAGTGCGCTTTCCGGTGCATCGTTCCAGATATCCGGTCCGACCGGTGCGATGAGTGCCGTGCTTATCACAATCGCTTCAAACGAACTCATTGGTTTAAACGGCGTATTTGTCGTTTGCTTTATCGCCGGTGTTATATTGCTCGTATGCGGAATATTCCGGCTTGGAAAATTGGTTTCGCTTATACCGCGCCCGGTTATCACCGGATTTACCTCGGGTATAGCTGTAATTATCGCTCTCGGTCAGGTGGATAATTTCTTCGGCACGACATCAAAGGGCGAAACTGCTATTGCGAAGTTAGCTTCATATGCCGAGCTTGGATTTAAGCCTGATTTATGGACGGTTGTGCTTGGACTTATCGTTGTGGCAGTTATGATAATCTGGCCAAAAAAGTGGAATGCGAGAGTCCCGTCGTCACTTGTCGGTATCATTGTTTCAACCGTGGTATATGTTATATTCCGGTTTGACGGTGTTATCACTGTCGGAGAAATTCCGAAAACTCTTTTCCTTGAGGACAGACTTTCATTATCAGGCCTTAATTTTGACACTCTTATGACGCTTATGCCCTCAGCGCTTACCGTTGCGGCACTCGGCATGATTGAGAGCTTGCTCTGCGGTGCATCCGCTTCGAGAATGAAGAATGAGCCGTTTGATGCAACAACCGAGCTTGTTGCCCAGGGCGTCGGTAATATAATTATCCCGTTTTTCGGCGGTGTTCCGGCAACTGCGGCTATTGCACGTACAAGCGTTGCGATAAAATCGGGGGCAGAAACCCGTTTGACCGGTATATTCCATGCTCTTTGGCTGCTTGCGGCGATGTTCCTGCTCGGGGGCGTAATGGCACTTGTTCCGATGTCGGCACTTGGCGGCGTACTCATGGTAACAGCATGGCGCATGAACGAATGGCACGCTATAAAATACATATTCAGAAAGAAATTTATCGGAGCAATACTGCAGTTCCTCATCACGATGATTGCGACTGTTGTGTTTGACCTCACAATCGCAATTGTAATCGGAATTATATTCTCGCTTATGGTATTCATCAAGAATGCGGCGCATATTGATGTTACATCGGCACCGGTTGATGCGGCACGGCTTCAGGCACGCGGTACTCTCGGCAAGGGACACGATAACAGTGCTGTTGTTTATGTTACCGGCGATGTTTTCTTTGCCAATATCGGAAAGCTGACAACCAAAATTTCGGAGCTATCTGATTACAGTGAGCTTGTCGTTTCACTTCGAGGTGTACCGGATATTGATATCACTTCTGTCGAAACGCTTGGCGAGCTTGCAGATGAATATAAGTCGGCAGGAAAGCGCATTGTTTTCTGTGGCATGAACGGTACTGTCACAAAGGTATTTAACAAGAGCGGACTTTTCGCGGAAGATGACGGTACTGTATTTGCAACAGTTGATAAGGCTCTTATCGCTGACAATGCATCCGCAGAACAAATTGGTGAGTCAAATGAGAATCTCGTTAAATCCGAATGCTGAAATTGTTAAGGCAGTAAAAGAGGGACTTGAAGCCAAAGGTGGCTACTGTCCCTGCCGTATCGGAAAATCCGAGGAATACAAATGTATGTGTAAGGAATTTCGTGAGCAGATTGAAGACCCGGAGTTCGAGGGCTACTGCCACTGTATGTTATATTATAAATCGAAATAAAACTACCGCCAAGATTATTTTGTCTTGGCGGTAAAATTTATATTTTGCCTTCTTTTGTGAGATGCTGCTTTATGGCGTAAAGTGACTTATCGCTAATGTCGTGTTCAAGACGGCAGGCATCCTCGGCGGCGGTTTCCCCGTCAACTCCGAGACTGACGAGCAGGGCAGTTAGCAGGGTATGCCGTTCATAAATTTTTTCGGCAATTTCGCGTCCGAGAGTTGTTAAATTAAGTGTTCCGTCGGCTGCCATTGTTATATATCCGCCGCTTTTTAAAATGCTTACGGCGCGGCTGACGCTCGGCTTTGAATATCCGAGGTGCTCTCCGACGTCGATGGAATGTACATTTTTATTTTTCTTTGAGAGGATATATATCGTTTCAAGATACATCTCTCCCGATTCCTGCAGGCGCATACTGTTACCTCCGATATTGTTATAAATATATGATACCACATAAATATGAATTTTTCAACTTTAAAAGATAATTTCCCATAGCTATTGCAAAATGAATAAAAATCTGATAAAATTATAAATGCGGATATTTTTTGATTAGGAGAAAAGAAAATGGAACTGCTAAGGCGTCTTTATGCGCCGGACCATATGCTGAGGGCTTCGCAAAAGCTTCAGGATAAGTACAGCACAAAAGATTTTTATAAAAGCTTCATTAAGGTTGCATGGCCGGCCGTAATGGAATCGGTATTGCTTGGGCTTGTAAATTTTATTGACACGATTATGGTAAGCACTCAAGGAACAGCAGCGGTTGCCGCTGTGGGACTTACCAATCAGCCGAGATTTATTTTCTATGCAGTGTTCTTTGCTTTCAACATCGGTGTAACTGCGATAGTCAGCCGACGTAAAGGCGAAAACAACCGTGAGAATGCAAACGAATGTCTTGCACAGGCAGTTTCGCTGTGTATGCTGCTTGGTATTATTCTCGTCGGAACAGCAATTTACTTTGCCGAACCGCTGTTGCGTTTCAGCGGCGCGGAAGATGATACGATAGGAATGTCGATTTCATATTTCCGAATTACGATGATGGGTATGCTTTTTACATCAATAAGCCTTATCATCAATGCTGCACAGCGCGGCTCGGGTAATACACGCATC
The DNA here is from genome assembly GCA_045632605.1 of Candidatus Flemingiibacterium sp. Classification (GTDB taxonomy): domain Bacteria; phylum Bacillota; class Clostridia; order Oscillospirales; family CAG-272; genus Flemingiibacterium. Next base: position 8,590 of record JAZQXA010000099.1, read on the forward strand.
TCTATGACAACTAACATGACTGCAAATATTGTCAACTGTTGCTTTAATGCACTGCTTATAAACGGTCTGTTTTTTTTCCCGGAGCTTGGCGTAACCGGTGCGGCGATTGCAACTCTGATGGGTAACATGACCTCATGCGCAATGTCGATATATTCGGTTTCGCATCCCGACAGATTTTTGCATCTTCGTGTTTCGTCGTTGTTTAAGTTCAGAAAAAAAGATCTTATGCTTATCGGAAAAATATCTAGCTCTGCCGCAGTTGAACAGGTTTTCATGCGTTTCGGATTTTTCGTTGTTGCAAAAATGATTGCTGATCTCGGCACTGCCGATTTTGCAACTCACACGATTTGTATGAGTATCGTTAATCTTTCATTCTGCTTCGGAGATGGGCTCGGCGTTGCGGCATCATCTCTCGTTGGTCAGAATCTTGGAAAAAAACGTCCCGATTACTCGATGATATACGGAAAGACAGCACAGCGAATCGGATTTTGTATCGCATTGCTGCTTATGTTACTGTTTACATTTGGCGGTGAGATGCTGATTAATCTGTTTATGTCAAATGAGGAGGAAAATACAGAGTTTATTATAAGGAACGGCGTTAGAGTACTTCTTGTGCTTGCTGTAATAACTCCGGCACAGATTTCGCAGGTTATTTACAGCGGATGCGTTCGCGGTGCAGGTGACACAACATATGCGGCGGTGGTGAGCCTTGTGTGCATTGCTGTTGTGCGTCCGTCACTGACATATCTGATGTGCTATATTTTCCCGTACGGCGTTATTGGCGCATGGATTGCGATGGCGGCTGACCAGTATTTGAGGCTGCTCTTTATGTTTATCAGATTTTCTGCCGGAAAATGGGCAAAGATAAAGGTTTAATGAGATAATATTAACGGCTGTCATTAACGGCGGCCGTTAATTGTTTTTTTCGGTAAAATTGACATATTTTCCGGTAATTTTGCCTATAAATATTATGTGCGAAAAATTTATAAAACCCCTTGACAAACGAGTCGGTATAGTGTATAATATTGTATGTTGATTGAGCCAATACTTGATATGTACCCGTAGCTCAGCTGGATAGAGCAACTGCCTTCTAAGCAGTAGGTCGGGGGTTCGAGTCCCTCCGGGTACGCCAAATCCCGGACATTATAAAGTGCTCGGGTTCAAATAACAGCAGTGCAGGCTTATTGCTTGTCTGCTCACAGATGGTGGATGTAGCTCAGTTGGTTAGAGCGCCAGGTTGTGGCCCTGGAGGTCGAGGGTTCGACCCCCTTCATTCACCCCATAATTAAAAGCCTTACTTCTTTGTAAGGCTTTTTCTTTTGCTTATAAACGATACCGTGATAAAAAAACACCGTCAAGCATTTTGCCTGACGGTGATTTGGTATTATAAATTAGCCGGGGATAGAAGCAAGAACATTCGGGTCAAATTCGGATGTGTGTGCGGTTGTCCACTCTGTGGAGAGGGCACTGAATGCTTCGCTGATAATGTCGTTGGAAACATTTGCCTGCCAGTCGATAAGACCGTCAGCAACATAGTACATAACATGTACGCCGTACTCGGTTTCAACAATGCCTGTGTCGCCAGCCGCACGTGCGTCATCGAAGCACCATGCATCGAACGCTTCAACCATTTCGCCGGGAGCAACATTGTTGTAAAGACCGCCGCTGTAGCAAGAACCGGTATCTTCAGAATACTGAAGTGCAAGTGTGCCGAAGGCTTCTTCTGTTGCATCGCCTGCCTTGAAGTCAGCGAGGATAGCTTCAGCCTTTTCGCGTGCCTTCTTAAGGTCAGCCTCTTCGTTTGCAATGAGAAGAATGTGGCGGACATTTACTGTTTCAGCTTCAGAACGGTAAGGTGTCTTTGTGAGCATATATACAGTGTAAAGCTGGCTTTCTTCATCTGCGTCGATGTAAGTTGCATTCTCGGCAGCCTCGTCGCCGAATGCCCACTTTGAGAAATCATCGTCGGCATATGCCTTGCCCTCGGTTGCGAGTGCGCTCAGTCTGTTAGTGAGGTCTTCCTCGGGAATTTCGGGCTCTGAAGCGAGAATAGCTTCTTTTGCGAGAGTGTTGAAGCTTTCTGCATCGGTTGCCGCTGCAAGCTTGTCCGCAAGAGCCTTTGCTTCATCGGGAGTGAGTGTTGCAGTGGTGGTGTCATCCGGATTTTCGGGGTTGATGTAGGGGATTGTATAAGCGAGAACATCGATAAACTGATAGCTGTTAGAAGCGTCAGCATAACGCTTTTCGATTGTTTCGATATCAGGAGTGATTTCGTTCTGCTTTGCAAGCTGATACTTATACGAAAGAGCTTCAAGGCTCATTGCATTAATGATATCAACTTTCTTTACGCCCTTGCCGTAGTTCTTTACGTCAAGTTCATCAACACGGGCTTCAATTGCCGCTTTTTCTTCATCGGTGAGAGCGAAGCCGTCAGCCTTTGCTGCTTCGTTTACAGCAAGAATAGATGTAACGTTCTGAACGGCGCCGTTCATTATGTTATCGAACCAGGTCTGACCGGATTCTTCGTCATAATACTGAGCCTTGAGAGAAACAGTGGGGTCGAGTCCGATGTAGGAAATGTAGTTTCCGTAGTAGCTAAGGAAGTTATTGTAATACTGGTTGAAGAAATAGTTCATTTCTGCGCCGTTGACTTCGATGGTTTCCGACGAAGCTGCAACCTCGCCGCGGAGATATGAACCGGTGTTAGTTCTAACAGTGTCAACAATGGATATTGCGATGATGCCGACAACAAGGAGAAGAATGAGCGAGAGGGTAATTACTGTGGTTGTGTTGCGCACCTTACGCTGATTAGCCTCGAAAGCCTGCTGGCTGAGTCTTTTTTCAGCTTTGGCTGCGCTGTTTTTGTTTGCTTTAGACATGATAGTCCTCCTATATAAATTTTATATCACCATATATGTTATCATATTATTGTGGGCAAACATTGAACAATTTGTGAAAAATATTTGATTTTTGTCTTGTTTAACAGAATATCGGCGTATATAAGGAGTAATAATAGATTTACATGAAATTTTTCAGGGGGGATAGACACGGAAAAGAAGAAAAGCTTTATAGTTTCGGCGATATATTATCTGATTATTGCCGCTATTATATATTTTGTTCTCAAGTATGCCGTTTTTATTGTTTTTCCGTTTATTGTCGGTTTTGCGATAGCCGCTGTCCTGAGTCCGCTTGTACGCTTCCTCGGGCATAAGTTCGGGATGAAACGCCGCCCGACATCTGTATTGATTCTACTGATTTTTTACGCTACAATCGGTATGCTTCTTACCGTATCGGTTGTCAAGCTGACGGTTTGGCTGGGAGATTTTTCAGCTAAACTCCCCACAGTATATTCAGAAAACATTGAACCCATCATAGCTGGGATGTTTGAATGGGTGAACGGTATAATCTCAAAAATCGACGGTCAGGGCGGTGAATTTTCCAAAGATTTAATCGGACTTTTCGAGAGTATAAGAGCTTCACTCGGAACCGCCGTTTCGGACATTTCCGTCAGGGCTTTATCGCGGTTGTCAGGTTTTGCCGCAGGTATACCGGGGTTTGTGGTTGAGCTTGTATTTTCGGTTATATCGAGCTTTTTCTTTATCTCCGATTATGAAAATATTCTCCGCATATTAAAATCCCGACTGCCCAAAAGAGCTGTCGGGATAATGAGTGATTTAAGAGATAAATTTTTCGTAACCGTGTTAAAATATCTGCGCTCGTATGCACTTATTATGCTCATAACATTTTCCGAGCTTTTTTTGGGGCTCAGTGTTATACGGACGGAAAATGCGGCAGTTTATGCGCTTATCATCTCGCTTCTTGACATCATGCCGGTTATCGGTACGGGAGCTGTAATGATTCCGTGGGGCGTTATTGAACTGCTTCGCGGCGGTCTTGCTCACGGTATCGGACTGATTGTTATATGGGCGGCAATAACCGTTATACGCAATATAATAGAACCGAAAATTGTCGGACGTCAGGTCGGACTTCATCCGCTTCTGACACTTATTGCAATGTTTGTCGGAACAAAGCTGTTCGGATTTTTCGGACTTATAGTTCTGCCTATCGGGTTATCAATTGCCGCTTCGGTAATACGCGAACGCTCTCAGGCTGCAGTGGCGGAATAGTTGGGATTTTCAAGACGGGTTACTGTTGAATTTCCGGCAAAATCGGTGATGTCAATGTAAATATATTTGCCGGTGAGCTCGCTTATGTCCCAATTACCGTTATCAAGCAGCTCGGCAATGTATTTATCGCTGTCAGAAACCCTGATGTTTCCGATAAGACGGTTATCTGCGGCATCAAGGCGAAGAATAGACTTATCTCCCACACAAATGAATTCATGCGAATTGAGTGCAGGTGCCGCGGAGTCGAGAATGAGATTATAGGAAAAGCTTTCATGTTTTTCAGAGCCGATGGGACGGTAGCTTACTGTAACCGTATAATCGCCGTCGGGGTAAATATAAGCGGAATTATCGGCGGCGCGTCCGTTCCAGACCACGAGCCTGGGACTGATTGGCATTTCCGTATTGTAGTCATAGTATGTTCGGGGAAGGTTTCTGTAATTTTTTGAGCTTATAATCTCATTTTCACCGCTGACAGTGATGTTTACATCATATACCGAGCGCAGAAGTGAGAAGTTCAGCATTACAGTGCTCCTTTGTCCGGATGCCTTCGGGGAAAATATTATTAGCTCCTTATCGTATTCGACCGATGTTCCGTTTACTGTTCTGCCCAGCACATTCAAATATGACTCCGACGAATCGGAAGAATAGCGGTAGAGGTAAGTGTGCTCATTAATCGACACCTTTTCGCTGTAGATATCGGAATCAAGTGAGGGAGCGGCACCGAAATCACCGGAGAATGCGAGAAGCGGAATAGAAACTATATCATTTCCGGATTTTGCACGGATATATCCTTCGATGAAGAAGCCGTTTTTGAAATACTCGCGGTAAGTGTTGTAGATATCTTCGCCGATTGTCACCGTGAGCCTGAGAGTTTGGCTTGTTCCCGGCTTGAGGACAAGTCTTAACGGCAAATAATCATCAGAAAGGGAATTGAGCTGGCAGGACTCGCCGTCAACTGTGATTTTTACATCCTCGAACGCTTTAAAGGGAAGAACGAACGATACTTTATCGTCTGCAGAATATCCGAGCTGTTCAGAAATTGATTTATTTTTGCTCTCAGAAAAAAGTTGGTACACAGAAAAGTTAGTATAATCGTCAGAGCCGATTATCGAATCGAACTTTAAAGATTTTTTCACAGAGGAAAGATTATGTGCGTTGATTTCAAAGTTTAATGTACGCTCATGGGAGTCACCGAGCTCGATTTTGTAGTTGCTGTTTGAGGTTAAAAGAATATTTGCATTCATCGCCGATGAAAGATTAACAGCTCCTGCTCCTTGTATGCGCGGCGAATATGCCAATGAATATGTGGGGACCATTATTTCAGCAGAGTTCGCAAGTACAGCCTTCGTAAGGAGCATAAGCTCATCGCTGCTTGTTCCCGGAAATCTGTCGGTTAAACGGGCTTTAACGAGCATACACATTCCGGCAACCCTTGCGGCTGCGGCTGTTGTTGATGTAAGGTAGCCGTATCCTTCTCTTGTGGCACACAAAACATTATATCCGACTGCGGCTATATCAGGCTTTAGTCCAAGCTCCGGCGTTGTTCCGTAAGCGATATAATCAGAGGGATATGGCGTTTCGCGTGTTTTTGTAAGATGAGTTGTGCCTGATTTTACGGTTATATATTTACTGCTTGCAGATTTAAGCAGTTCACCGGATTCTGCAGGAATTATAATAAGCGGAATCGGTGCTTCGGTAAGCTCTGCGTTAAGCGACAGTGTTGCTTTGAAATCGGTGGTGTTATCTATAACAATAACTCCGAGAGCACCGAGGTCTGCCGCATTTTTTGCCTTTTCGGCAAAGGTTATTTCTCCTCTGCTTATTACTGCAAATTTTCCTGAAAGCTCACCTGATTTGGATAGCTCCTCGGGCTTTCCGAGTCCCTCTGTGATTACATATTCAACCGTGAGGCCGTTAAAGTATTCTGCGAAAGATTTTCCGCCGGTTGGCTTTTCAAAGAGTGTATTTGAATCGGAATAGGGAACAGAATTGCCGTCCGGCAGGATGAAACAGTCGCTTTCAAGTGTATTTCCGATTGCGCTTGTCACGCAGAAGGTTGACTTTATGCTTCCTGGCCACGCAACTGTGCCGACATCCGGTTTGTCGGTGGTTGTTCCTCCAATTAAAAGCTCACGCTCAAAGATATTTCCTCTGCCGTAGGTCATGACGTTGCCTGCGGCGGTAACAACGATTATTCCTGCGGCCTCTGCCTTGTCAATCGCGGCATTGATTTTATCAGTTGCTTCACTGTTCTCGAATCCGCACATATCGGTTATTCCGATGAGAATAACGTCAGCGCCGAAAAGAATCGAGTCTTCGATTGCCGCACACATTGCCGTTTGGGTGACAACGCCTATCGTGTCGGAATAGACCTTCATAGCAAGAACCTGCGCCTCGGGAGCGACTTCAACGGCTTTGGGATGTCTTGTTTTTGCCAAGTCGTGATTACCTGCGGCGATTGATATCATTGCCGTGCCGTGATAGTCATAGTTTTCCTGCGAAACATCGGGGTCACCGTCACCGTAGTCAAATGCAAACGGAATTTTTGAGTTTACATAAAGCGATTCGGGGAGTTCCGTGTATTCAAGTGCCGCAGATTCGGGAAGAAGTGAATCGGAAAGTTCTTTTGTTATGCGTGGGCTTTCATCTGAAAGCTGAAAGATTTCATGCTCGAGATAAAATCCTCGGTCGAGAACCGCAACAGTCATTCCCCCGCCGTCATATGAACTTACGGGCGGCAGAGCAGGGGTGATACTGCCGAGCTGAGCTGCGGCGAGCATTGATGAAATTAAAACGCTTGCTTTCATTTTTTCTCCTTAGTTTTATCCGGCGATGTCGGAGAGCTTTATTCTGCCGACAGTTATGTTATATGCGTAGTCGATTACATCGTAGTAGAGATAATCGCCGTCGTAGCCGCTTATATCGAATGCGGCGTTTGATGAAATTTCAAAGATATCGTTGCCTTTTTCATTTTCATTTGCATAAACGCATATCGCGAAAATTCCGTTTTCATCCTCTGCGCTTATTTTCAGCTCGTTTCCGGTGAGTGAAATGTCAGTGACGGTTGGTGGGATTGTGTCGAGAGTAAACGGGAAGCTATAGGTTTGTATGTTGTTTTCGCCATAGTCGAGCGTATATGTGGCATTCATTGTGTATTTTCCGTCCGGGAGCTTATAGCGGTCATAGAATTGGTCACTTCCGTCCCAGACAAACTTGAATATGACAGTTCCATCACTTGTATTTGCTTTGTTTATGTATCCGTATTCCTTGCGGTCGATTTCATTGCCGTTGGAATCGTTTACCGTAAATATCGCATTTTGTACATTTCGAATATTCGTTGCGGCGAGGTGAATTGAATCTGCGATGCCGTCACCGTTTGGTGAAAATGAAACTGTGGAAGCATCTTTTATATCCGGCTCGGCGAAAAAGTTTACGCCGGCTATTGAATAGCTGCTCTGATACTGAACGAGCAGCTTGGTTGCATTGAAAAGCTCTTTTTCTCCGGCATAGAAGTCGGCATCGATAACGCTTGCATCACACCAATCTCCGATGTAACCCATATACGGCATTGAAGCAACTGAATTTTTTGTATTGCAGATAACAAATCCCTCGGCAAAATATCCGTTTGTGAAGACCTCTCCGAGTGCGGCATGATAATCTTTGTCGAGGTTTATTGTAACGGTTATTTTTTTCGTTTCATTAGCCTTAAGCTTTAATGAATCGGAAACTGCGTTTTCGGCGTGGCGGTTGATATTTCCGCCGCCGTTCGCGGTTATAACGGATTTCGTGTCAGCAACGGCTTCGAGTGTGTTGTAATAAACAGTTTTTCCGTCAACCTCAAGCTCGGTGTATCCGTCGCCGGTAAGAGTCGCCTCAAGGGATACTTCAAGCTCGTATGTGGTCAGGTTTTTGATGTTAACATCAAAACTGACAGTATCTCCGAGATTATCGAAAAGCTCGGCTTTTGCCTTGCCGTTCGGGGCATATGTGATTTCAATCTCGCGGTTTAAAAGCTCTTGTATATTAACGAGTCCGGCACCCTGTGAACGTGGGGAATATTCGATTCCGTTATTCTGCAGAATCAGTTCGGCGGAGTTCATCAGAGCGGTTTTGATTTTTTCTGCACGGCCTGCCTGTCCAACAGCACCGTTTTTTATTTCGTTTTCGATAAAAAGTGCGCAAACACCGCTTATCTGCGGAGCGGCCATTGAAGTGCCCTCGGCACCCTCATATATACCGCCGTTTACTGTACTGTAAACACCGCCTCCGACAGCACTTATATCCGGCTTAAGCGTTAGTGATGGCGTGCATCCGATTGAAGCAAAATCGGAGATTTTTCCGGCGGTTTCCGGCTGTTCGATTGCAGTGAAATCAGTGCTGAACGTAAGCTCACGGGTACTTTCGTTTTTAAGGGCGGAGCCGTCTTCAAGGCTTATTGCAATGGCGGGGATCTTTGCACCGGTGAGGTCCATGTTTAAGTATTCTTCGTCAATATTGTTATATATGATTGCACCGACGGCACCGTGTGAGGCGGCAGTGTTGACTTTATCTGTGAATGTAACGGTTCCGCGCTCGATGAGAGCGAGCTTGCCGGTGAGGTCAAGACCCTCGTAGTCCTTATCTTCTCCAAGCCCGGGGATAACGACATATTCAAGAGTTTTGCCGTTGAAATATTCGGTGAAGCTTTTGTCGAGTACGCCGCCATCAATATTTGTGTCGGAGAATTCTGGGGTAATATTTTTGTTGACTGTATGGCGGAAATGCTCACGGAACAGGACAAAATTGTCAACACTTGTTACCGATATCGGATATTCAGCAGTTGCGGGGAAGCTTAAAGTTCCGTAATCGGTGTAGCTTGCAGGGGGATATATTATATCCGTTTCATCGGCGAGCTTGGCTTTCGAGGTGGCAATGCTGTCGTTACCGACGGCACAGACGATTACAGTTCCTGCTTTTTCGGCACGCTCTATTATTTTGTCAAGTCCGATTATGGTGTTAAGATTTGTTGAGCCGGCATACTGACCGAGGCTTAAATTTACAATGTCGGCATTTAGCTTTACCGCATCTTCAAGTGCCGCAATGAGTGCGTAGTCAGAGGCTGCCGCAGCATTATCGGAAAAAATCTTCATGAGCAGAAGCTGTGAGCCGGGGGCTATACCGTGCATACCGTTTTCGTCAGTTGCCGCCGCACCGATTATTCCGGCAACGTGTGTTCCGTGTATTTCTTCTGAATATACATCGGTGTCGTTGTCTGCATAGTCGAATCTAAACGGTATTTTTGAGTTGTGACGCAGGCTGCTTTCATCGAGTATATACCGCAGGGCATTAAGGCGGTTTACTCCGGCGACAGATGTATATTTTTTCAGATTCAGTGTTTCGGTGACTTCTGTGTCAAACGCCGGATGTGTTACGTCGAATCCTGAATCGATAATTGCAATTTTTACGCCGTTACCGGTGAGCCCGTATTCTTCTGCCGCCGCATAGCCTATCATTTCTGCCGACGAAAGTGCATTTTCTGTTTCGGAATAAGAGAGCAGCTCATATTCGGCGCAGTCGTAAACCTCTGAAATAAAGTTGAGATTATCGAGGACTGTAAGTGCTCTTTCGGGAAGAGTCAGGTGAAAACCGCAGAGCAGGGTGTCGTATATGTAATCATATTGGGCATCGGCAATTAATCCTGAGGTGTATTCTGCACACTTCATGGCGTATTGCGCAGAGCTTTCACCGTTTGGAAGTTTTAGCTCGACGATAACATCTGTCATTGGTGAGGCAGTCATTACCGGCGCCGACGAGAGAATAAATGCCTCTGACAGCGCAAGTATTGCCGCTATAAATTTTTTATTCATGCTTATCAGTTAGCTTTTTTGAAAAAGCTTCCTTTCCGGTTAAATACAGTAATAAGTACGTAATATTATATCATTATACGCAAGATAAATCAAGCGAAATTTTATTGTAAATTTATGTATAAAGATTAACATTTGGATGATTGTTAAGAAAATTACAAATTCGGCTTGACTTTATGAAATTATATTGGTATAATGTTTGTTGAAGATAGTGCTTACACATTGAGGAGAAAATATTATGTCTATTATCTACAATGAACAGCTTAAGGTTTTTAAGCTCGATACACCAAATTCAACGTATGCTTTTAAAATCAGCCCGTCTGGTTTTTTACTCAATCTTTATTACGGTGCATACGTGCCTGATGCCGACCTCGATTATCTGCGTCAGTATATCAGAGCCTCAACGACAAGTGCGCTCACTGCGCATGAGGATGTTGAGGGATATATGTCGCTCGACACAGCAAGACTCGAATATCCTGCCGAGGGTGCAGGTGATATGCGCATTTCCGCACTGTCCATCCGCGGCAAGACCGGATGCAATGCAACTGATATTCGCTATAAATCACATAAGATTTACAAGGGCAAGCCTGCTATTCCCGGATTGCCGGCTACATATGTGAATTCGGATGATGAGGCAGACACGCTCGAGCTTGTCTGCACCGACTGTCTTACCGGTGCAGAGATTACTCTCGTTTATACCGCATTCAACAATCTTGATGCGATAACAAGAAGTGTACGTGTAAAGAACACATCCGACACAGCGTTCGAAATCGAACGTATTCATTCAACTGCCGTTGACCTGCCCGATATGGATTTTGAAATGCTCCATCTTCAGGGACGCTGGGCAAAGGAAAGAACACTTGTTAAGCGTCATCTCGAGTTTGGACTTCAGGGCATTCACTCAAAGCGCGGAACCTCGAGCCATCATAATAATCCTTTTGTTGCATTGGCAAAGGACGGCTATACAGAGGAAAGCGGCGAGGTTTACGGCTTTTCACTCGTTTATTCGAGCAATTTTGCCGTTGAAATCGAGGTCGATTTCTTCCGTACATCCCGTGTACTTATGGGTATAAACCCCGAAACCTTTGGCTGGTATCTTGAGCCCGGCGAGGAGTTTTATTCGCCTGAGGCTGTAATGGTATATTCAAATGACGGTGTCGGCGCGATGAGCCGTACATATCACAAACTTTACCGCTACAATCTCTGCCGCGGCGATTGGAAGACCGAAAAACGTCCGATAATCATTAATAACTGGGAAGCAACCTACTGCGATTTCAATGACGATAAGCTCGTTGATATTGCAAAGGAAGCGGCAAAGCTTGGAATTGAAATGCTCGTTATGGACGACGGTTGGTTCGGCACAAGAAATACCGACGACTGTGCTCTCGGAGATTGGTATGTAAACGAAAATAAGCTCCGCGGCGGTATAAAATCGCTCGTTGACCGCGTTAACGCTGTCGGACTCAAGTTCGGTATCTGGTTTGAGCCGGAGATGATTTGCCCGGACAGCCAGCTTTACCGTGACCACCCCGATTGGTGCCTTAAGGTTGAGGGCAGAGAAATGTCCATCGGACGTTCTCAGTATGTTCTCGATATGACAAGAAAGGACGTACGCGACAATATTTTTGAGCAGGTAAGCAAGGTGCTTCGCAGCGCGAATATTGAGTATGTAAAGTGGGACTTCAACCGTAATCTCACCGAGGTCGGAAGCGCGATGCTTCCACCTGAAAGACAGAAGGAAGTGTTCCACCGCTATGTTCTCGGCGTATATGAGCTTATGGAAAGACTTCTTGCCGAATTTCCGCATCTGCTTCTCGAAAACTGTGCCGGCGGCGGCGGACGCTTTGACCCCGGTATGCTTTATTACAGTCCGCAGATCTGGACGAGCGACGACACCGATGCGATGGAACGCCTTGAAATTCAGTACGGCACATCAATCGTATATCCGCCGTCTGCAATGAGCGCTCATGTTTCCGCTTCGCCGAACCATCAGACGGGCAGAGAAACACCGTTCAAGACTCGCGGAGATGTTGCAATGTCAGGTTCGTTCGGATATGAGCTTGACCTTACAAAGCTGACTGACGAAGAACGTACACTTGTACGCGAGCAGGTTGCCGCATATCATAAGTATTACGATGTAATTCAGAACGGTGACTATTACCGTCTTATCAACCCGACAGAAAGCAAGGGAACGATGATTTCCGCATCCGCATGGGAATCTGTATCACAGGATAAGAACGAGGTCCTCCTGACATATGTTGTCATCCGTACCGCAGTTGCGGTTTCGCGTTATATCCGTCTTCGCGGACTCGACCCGGAAAAGATTTACGTTGACACCGAAACGGGACGTGAATATTCCGGTGCGCTTCTTATGAACGCCGGACTCAACCTTGGAATCGCCGGTGCAAACGGCGGAAAATGGAGCGACGGTGAAAGCCGCGTATGGCACTTTATAGCTAAATAAAATCAAAATCGGAGCCGTAAAAAGCTCCGATTATTTTATGCTATTTTTTCTTTCGGCAATTTTTCATATATATCTGCGCGAGTCCCATAAGCGATACCGTACTGTCGCAGGTTATATCATGCCTGCAAAGCGGAACAACGATATTTGCATCTTTTCCCGATGCTATGATAGCAGCACTTATTCCAAGCTCGGCTTCAATGCGCTCGATCATGCCGTCAATCATGGCGGCGTTTCCGAAAATACAACCGCTTTGCATACTTTCAAGGGTTTTTGTTCCAATGCATTTTTTCGGTGCCAAGCAGGAAATATGCGGAAGCAGACTTGTCCCTTCGCTGAGTGCCTTTGCGGAGAGGGATAATCCCGGTGCAATCGCACATCCGACAAATGCCCCATCTTTGTTAATCACAGAAAAGGTTGTTGCCGTTCCAAAATCTATAATTATCATCGGTGTGGGATATTTTTTCAGTGCGCCGACTGCCGAGGCGACAAGATCTGCACCAAGTTGTGAGGGGTCATCCGTCAGTATATTAAGTCCTGTTTTTGTACCTGTGCCAAGCAGATGCGATTTGATTCCGGTAACCGATTCGATTGACGAGCGGACAGTTGCGGTCAGTGTGGGTACAACCGATGCGCCTATAACTCCGTCAAGCTGTTCTACGGTGATCTTCTTTAGCTCAAAAAGGCTTTTGAAAATAGAGGCATATTCATCCACTGTACGCTTTAAATCGGTTGAAACCCGAACGGTATCAATGATTTCACTGTTCTCGATAAAGCCGAGCGTTATTTCATCGTTTGCGATGATATATGTAAGCAGCATGGCGTTATCTCATTTTTTTGTTATAGTAGTCAACAACACGTGTGATTACCGTTGCAAGTGCTACATTGACGATAAGCTCAACGCAGAAGTTGATGCCTATCCAAGAGAGGAAAAGTACGCCGAGAGGGGACTGACCGTCTGCGGCAAAGCCTGCGAGAAAGCCGTAAAATATTGTTATTATTCCGAGAGCAAAGATGCCGGTATTGACAAGCGGAGCTGCGACACTTGCCACATAAGCTCCTGCGAGCGGTGAATCTTTCTTTCTTGCGGTAAGCTTGTAAACGGCACCTGCCACAGCACCTGCAGCTGTGCCTTTCAAGAGGCAGAGCACCGTTGTTCCGATAGCACTGTGAGTCATCATTGCATTAACAAATCCGCCGTCATAGCCCATAAGACCGGTTATGTAAACGACTGCGCTGAAAATAAATCCTAAAAATGCGCCGCATTTCCAACCGTAAATCGCAGCACCGACAATTATAGGAGTGAGCGCGAGTGTAATTGAAAAAGGTCCGAACTTTATAAATGTACAAACAAGCTGAACAGCCATTACTACAGCCGTAAGTATAGCGTACATTGACATTTTTCGGATCTTTTCGTGAGAGTTCTTTCGAGTATTCATAATTACCTCCTGCTGCCGCTCACGCTTTGCATGATACAGCGCAAAAATTTATTTCGGAAAGCCAAAAAAGCCCGTCCGATGCTTACATTATAGCACCGGGGCGAGCCTTTGTCAATGTGTGATTTTCACAAATTTAATTTGTTTTTATAATCGAATGTCTGCAATCGATGTATTCCTTGAAATCAAATTACATCGTCTGTCGGCGGATGGCCGAAATATTTTCTGTATGCCGTATAAAATCCGCTGTATGAGTTATAGCCCACCATATCGGCAATTTTTTCGAGCGGATATTTTCGGCTTTTTATAAGTATGCTTGCGACGGTCATGCGCTCCTTAACAACGAGATCCTTGAAGCTAATGCCCATTATCTCGTGAACTACCTCGCTCGTACGACGTTCGGATAAGTAAAGCTTTTTGGCAAGAGATTTTAATCCGTCTTTGTCGTTAAAGCAGTCGTCGATGTGATGCTCGATAATGAGCTTGCGTTTATCGGTGGGTGCAATTGTTGTGGGCGGTTTTTGAGTGTCTTCCGCAGGGGTGATTTTGTCGGTGAGCGAATTTATTGCGTGCAGAACGGCATTCGTTAATAAAATAGCGTTTTGTGTTTCACGACAGATGGCATTCCTATTCTGCATTTCACGGAATTGAAGCATTGCCGATGTTATGGCAGGGTCGTTAAAAACAATTGGGATGTCCTTCGAATCGAAAAATGCACGCAGCTTGTCGAATGTACAGTTGGGACCCTTTTTCTGAGATTTTCCGGATTCGATTTCAACCTGAAAGATAACTCTCTCGACGCCTTTTGAAAGGCTGCAGTGATAAACGCCGGCAGGGATCAGACAAAAGTCGCCCTTGTTTAAAATGACGTCCGGCTTACTGCCTTCGAGCATTAACGTTACGCTGCCGTGATAGATAAAGTGAAATTCTTCGCAGTGATGGGTGTGAACCTCGGGATAATCTATTTGCGAGTCCTGGGTTATGTTGAGGTTTAACGAGTAAATTCGGAAAATTATATCATCCCGGTGTGACATGAGATCAACTGAAAGATGGTGAGCTTTCATTGACTGTATGCGGTACGGTGACGGTACCTATCCTTTCTCCGCCGTTTAGGCAGAATTTCTTTGATTCAAAAATCGGAAATAGCTGCTTGAAAGTGCTTGGTGTTAGCAAGCCCGATTGAGTATACTGTGCAAAAATGCAGAGAATATACTGATATCAATTCAAGTATATCACAAAATGCAGTGCATTGTCAAGTGTAATATTGTGCAATCAACAAAATTATACACAGTAATTTAGATATTCAAAAACATGAAGCCTCGGCGCACATGACTGAGCTTTCAGATGGGGTATACAAGTTTGAGCGGCTGTTTTGAAATTTGAATATTACGCAGAGAATATGTTTAATGTAAAATAAGCAAAAAAATAAGGATTTATGAGGATTTTCGGTTGACAAATCGCTTTAAATGAGGTATAATAAATATATATGCCCTTATTTATTGAAAGGAACACTTAACATGATACGGAGTATGACAGCCTTCGGCAGAGCGACCTCGCTCGGCACGGAAAACGGCAAAAATATTACAGCCGAACTTAAAAGCGTAAATAACCGTTACCTCGACTGTACGGTTAAAATATCGAGGATGTACAGCTTTTTGGAGGATAGAATCCGCCAGTATGTTCAGCAGAGCGGAATCTCACGCGGTAAGCTTGATGTATATATCGGCGTTGAAGTGGTCGAGAATATAGGAATGACGGTTGATATTGACCGTGCTCTTGCAAAAAGTTATATTGATGCACTCTACGCACTTCGCGATGAGTTTGGACTCAAGGACGATATATCGGTGATGACGGTTGCACAGAACCGCGACATTTTTAATATCACCAAGCCCGAGGAGGATGCGGAGCGTGACTGGCTGACGATAAAGCCGGTGCTCGATGAAGCTATCGCAGCATTTATCGCAGTACGCGAGGCAGAGGGCGAACGCTTGAAAGCTGATATTCTCGAAAAGCTTGAAAAGATTGAATCGCTGACAGCGAAGATAAAAGAGTTTTCCGAGGAGGATATTTCCTCTTACAAAACCAAATTTGAAACCCGCCTTAAAACGATTCTCGCCGATAATGCCATTGAGCTTAATCCAAACATGGTGCTGACGGAATGTGCAATTTATGCAGACCGTGTTGCAATCGACGAGGAGCTTGTGCGCCTCGGATGCCACTTTACGGCGATGAGAGAGATATTTAAGTCAAGCGAACCCGTCGGACGCAAGCTCGATTTTCTAATGCAGGAGATGAACCGTGAAACCAATACGATCGGTTCAAAGGCAAGCAATGTCGAAATTGCCGCTATTGTTGTTGACATCAAGAGCGAGCTTGAAAAAATCCGCGAGCAGATTCAGAACATCGAATAAAGGGGGAGAAGCACATGAAGTTTATTAATATCGGTTTTGGAAATATGGTTGCCGCCGAACGCGTTGTCGCGGTGGTAAGTCCCGACAGTGCCCCCATCAAGCGTCTTATCCAGGACGCAAAGGACAGCGGACGTGCAATCGACGTCACCTGCGGAAAGCGTACCCGTGCGGTAATCATAACCGACAGCGAGCACGTTATTCTCTCTGCGTTCCAGTCGGAAACGATTTCGAACCGTCTGTCTGACCGAGATGATGCCGGGGACGATGAAGAACCTGAGGATGCGGAGGGAAATTAATATGCAGGATAACAAAAAAGGACTTTTGCTTGTAATATCAGGCCCGTCCGGAAGCGGAAAGGGAACACTTATAAAGCGTCTTCTTGAGCTTGACGACAGCTTTATTTACTCGGTATCTGCAACAACCCGTGCACCGAGAGTCGGCGAGCGTCACGGTGTGAACTATTATTTCATCGACCGTGGAGATTTCGAAAACCGTATAAACGACGGCATGATGCTCGAACACGCAGAATATTGCGGTAACTATTACGGAACTCCGAAAAAAGAGGTTAATGAAAATCTCGCCGCCGGGCACAATGTGCTTCTTGAAATCGAGGTTGCAGGCGCAATGCAGATTAAAGAAAAATGTCCTGATGCGGTGCTTATTATGATTACTCCGCCTGATTTCCGCACCCTTGAGGCAAGGCTCAGAGGGCGCGGCGACAATGTGGGTGAGGATGTTATTTTAAAAAGACTCGAAACTGCAAAGATTGAGCTTTCAAAGCTCGGTGAGTACGATTATATCGTCATCAACGGCGAAAACATGATAGATGAAGCAGTACATAGAATCATCGACATTGTAAGAGCCGAACAGAGCCGCGTATCACGCGCAGATGAATTTACAAAGAAATTTTTCGCCGAATAACTTGGCATAAAGAAAGAGGTATTATTATGATTTATCCTTCAGTAGAAGAACTCAGCAAGAACGGAAAATTTAATCGTTATATGCTTTGCATCGCAACCGCAAAGTGTGCAAGACTTGTTACAGATGAGTATGTTCATCAGCGTGAGCAGGCTGAAAAGCTTATTGCAAACAAGGAAACCGACAAGTCGCTTGCTTCGATGATAAAGCGCGAGATTCGCGATGAAAAGGCGGTTAAGAATGCCATCAACCGCATTTATCAGGGTGAATATGTTATCGACGAGGACAGCATTGATTTGTCCGGTCAGAACAACTGATGTCCCAAGAAGCCGCACAGCTTACTGTTGCAAGAGTAAGAATACTCGAACTTCCGTATTCGGCGGATAAGACGTATGACTATCTGATACCGAACGGTTTATCAGGGCGTGTGAAAAAAGGCTCTCTTGTTTCGGTGAATTTTGGTTTCGGAGTGCACGGAGGACTTCGCCGTACTGCGCTTGTTACTGAACTTTCGGCGACATCTGACTATCAAAATTTAAAGCCCGTATTGGCTGTTGCCGATGATAGATTTACACTGTCCGAGGAAATGCTCGGACTTTGTGAATTTTTAAGGGAACGTACATTTTGCTCGACGGGTGAGGCGGTACAGACTATACTTCCCGGAGGAGCATTTGCGTCGCTGTTTCGAGTCAGGCGTGACCCGGTTGAACGCTATTACCGTATTGCCGGTGAAGTATCGTCAATTAGGCTCGGTGCTGCCGAAAAGCGTGCTGTGGATTTTATCGGCGATAGTGAATGTTCATCGTCAGAGCTTCGCGAGAGTGCAGGTGTTTCACCGTCTACTCTCAAAAACATGGTTGCAAAAGGGATTTTGACTCTTCGCGAGTGTGAAGTAATACGAAATCCGTACAAGGGACGCGGACGTGTAAACGATTCCAATATTTTGAGTCAGTCGCAGGAAGCGGCGAGAAAGATACTATCGGAGCTTGCCGCAACCGGTAAAGCTTCTGCGGCGCTGCTTTACGGCGTTACCGGAAGCGGAAAGACACGCGTTATAAAATCGGTTATTGACAGTGTTATTGCTTCAGGACGTTCGGTTATAGTTTTAGTGCCGGAAATATCACTTACGGGACAGAGTGTTGACCTTTTCTGCGGATTTTTCGGCGAGAGGGTTGCGGTGATACATTCAGCACTTTCCGACGGGGAAAAGCTTGATACATGGAAGCGCATACGCGCACATGAGGTTGATGTCGTTATCGGTACACGCTCAGCGATATTTGCGCCTCTTGACAATCTCGGAATGATTGTCATAGATGAGGAACAGGAGCATACCTATAAATCGGACATGAATCCGAAATATCACACACGCGATATCGCAAGATTCCGTGCGGCAAAGAATAATGCTCTGATGCTGCTTGCATCGGCAACACCGTCGCTTGAATCGTTCTACAGAGCCAAAGAGGAGATATATACGCTTGTAACGCTGAATGAGCGTTACGGAAATGCAAAGCTCCCGGAGGTTATCACAGCCGATTTGCGTATTGATTCGACAAAGGGGCAAATAACTCCGATTGGTGACGTAATGCGCGGTGAGCTTCAAAAAAATCTGAAAAACGGCGAGCAGTCAATACTTTTTGTCAGCCGTCGCGGATATAATAACTTTGTGAGCTGTCTTAAATGCGGCGAGGTCGTTACCTGTCCTAACTGCTCGGTTTCGCTGACCTATCACCGCGAATATGACGGCGATATTTTAAAATGCCATTACTGCGGATATACAAAAGCCGTTCCCGAAACCTGTCCCGAATGTAATTCGGAGCACATGACACGAAAGGGATTTGGCACACAGCTTGTAGCAGAAGAGCTTCATGCGATTTTTCCCGAGGCGAGAATTCTTCGCCTTGATGCCGATTCGACCGGCACGAAATTTTCGCACGAAACGATACTGTCAGAATTCCGCGAACATAAGGCGGACATTCTTATCGGCACACAGATGGTTACAAAGGGACACGATTTTCCCGATGTTACACTTGTCGGCGTAATCAACGCAGACAGTGCGCTTTATCTTGACGATTTTCGTGCATCCGAGCGTACATTTGCACTTCTGACGCAGGTTATCGGCAGGGCAGGACGTGCAGACAAGCCGGGCAGGGCGGTCATACAGACCTATTCGCCCGACAACGAAACTATAAATCTTGCAGCAAGGCAGGATTATGAGAGCTTTTACGCGAGTGCGATAAAGCTTAGAAAACAGCTTCAGTTTCCACCTTTCTGCGAATTTGTGCTTCTTGGAGTACACGGCGAAGATGAGAAGGAAGTTCTTGAGCTGACTCTGAAGCTTGACACTAAACTGCGCGAGTACATAGGCGGTGAATTTTCCGATATACCGATGTATATTTTCGGCCCGTTTGAAGCACCGATTTATAAAGTGAATAATGTTTTCAGAATGAGAATTATAATTAAATGTCAGGTTACAAGGCGAATGCGCGAGCTTATTTGCCGCTTGCTTTCCGATTTTCCGAAAGCAAGCGCAAAAGCGGCGATTTCAATTGATGTCAATCCCGCTTCGCTCTAACTTTGGCTGTTGGAGGTATTTATTATGGCTAAATTGAACATAGTAAAGGATGGAGACCCGATTCTCCGTAAAAAAAGCCGTCCCGTCGAGGTTATCGACGAGCGCATAAAGACACTTGCTGAGGATATGATTGAAACC
>JAZQXA010000100.1:0-2204 GCA_045632605.1 Candidatus Flemingiibacterium sp.
ACGATGAAAATGAAAGCGATAAAACAATTGCAATAATTAAAGACAATGCCCTCTTTTTCATGAAAAATACTCCTTTTTACCGATAAACCGTACCAAGCAAATTTCAGGGCGGTTGAAAATACGAACCATTCTCTTTTTCGAGAGCCCGCGAGAAACAACGTGTATAAATTTATTATATCGGTAACATCCGCCGGCGTGTTTCGGGAACAATCCCTGATGCGGAGCATAAACACCGTTGATAAACGGCGGCAGACGCCACTGACCACCGTGAGCGTGACCTGAAAATACAACATCAAATCCGAGCTTTTTGTAAAGTTCATATTCCTCCGGACGGTGGGAAAGCAGTACCGTCAGCACTTCTTTGTGTCCGACATCACCGTACTCGTCAGACAAATACTCACGCCACCGTGTGATCAGGGGTGTTTCCCTGTTTTTATCCTCGGTTACGCGCTCTGTAAGTGTTTTTTTATGACAAGGTTCACATCTGTAAAAATACGGGTCATCAGCGCCGCATATGAGAATTTTTTCGCTGTTTATTTCAATTACGGCACTCATATCTGCGTCGGATGCTTTCGGTCTGTGAAAAACGTGTATGCCAAGCTTTTCAATCTGCTCACAGAGCTTATCTGTGTTCGGAATATTCGATTCGTGATTTCCGAGCACCATATAGCAGGGGGCAATTTTCGCAAGCCCGTCAAGCAAAATATACGCCGGATTATTATAAGTTAATGTTTTTCCGTTAGCAATCGATTCATCATCGTCTTCAATCATATCACCGGTAATCAGTATGATATCCGGCTGCTCTTTTTTCACTGAATCAAGAAGAACTTCCTGATTTTTTCCGAATCTGCTCTCATGCAGGTCGCTTATGTGCACGGCTTTTATTTCCCCGGAAATTTTTTCGGTTTTTATTTCATATTCACGGCATATAAGGCGGTTGGAAAAAGCAATTATTATCAAAACGGCGGTGAGTAGCAACACACCGCCGATAATTATTTCTGTCATATCAGTTCTCCGAGTCGGCAAGCACAAGCAGTTCAACCGTATTGCTTGCAGTTAATGTTTTGGGCGAAGATATTTCATAAACCGCATTCTTTGATTCGAGGTCATTTATAATGGCATCGAGAATCGGTTCAGCCTCACTCGTGATAACATATCGAAGGAATACCTGTCCGTCAAAAATAAGCGTTTCCGGTTCACTACTAAGATATGAGCCGTCAACAACCCCTTTTCCGACAACAATCACCGGAAATTCATGAGCCTGGATTTTATCAAAAACAGATATCATCGCATCATCCTCGGCTGCATCCTTCGCTAAAGTTACGCAGGCTTCCGGCGAAGCCTCAATTTCATATTTTCCGGGCGCAAGCGCATCAAGAGCGCTGATTGTGGTTTCGATATATACACCGTCAGCAACCTTCTCATCAGCAGTATAATGCTTTGCATAATACATAGCTCCGGGGTTGGAATTATCCTGAATCTCCGCGCCAGCACCGTCGTATTTGGCAATTCGCATAGCTTCGGCATTATCATTCGCTGCATCAAACTTCACACCGTCAAACAGTATTCCGCGATATGCAATGAGCACAGTCAGCGCAATGCACGCTGCCACAGCAGTCCCCGCCCATTTCATTACACGGCGGCGAATAATACCGCCATTCGTTTCCTGCGGTATATTTTCAATTTTATCCATGACGCTTTGACGAAGCTCCCCCGGAGCTTCATAAGCCGCCGATTTAACAAGCGCAAGCATTTCCTTTCGCTCGGCAAGCTCATGTCTGCAATTTTCGCAAGATTCGATGTGATATTCGAGCGCAAGAGCATCACTCTTTTCGAGCGTGCCGTCAATATAGTCGAACATCATATCAAATGCCGCTTCACAGCTTATCTTTTTTGGTTCGATAATCATAAATATAAATTCCTTTCGCCGTTTTCCGGCTATGGTTCTATTTGTTAAGTTAGACGCAGTGTCAAGTGATTTTGTTCCGTTGTTTTTTGAATTTTTTTAAAATTTTATTTCGCGGCGAAAACTCCGGCAAGCAGTTCACGAAGATGCCCCCTTGCCCGGTTAAGGCGTGATTTTACCGTACCTATTTCAAGCCCGGTCATTTCGGCAATTTCATCGTATGAATATCCCTCGATATCGCGAAGCTCAACAACCTCTCTTGCTTCGGGGGTCAGCTTTGAAATCGCATCACGTACAA
>JAZQXA010000101.1:0-22087 GCA_045632605.1 Candidatus Flemingiibacterium sp.
CCTATGCGGCTCGCTACATAGCAAAGAACGTCGTTGCAGCCGGTCTTGCAACCAAGTGCGAAGTGCAGATTGCTTATGCTATCGGTGTTGCAAAGCCCGTTTCGGTGCTCATCGAAACCTTCGGCACAGCAACAGTTGATCCCGAAAAGATTTCCGCAAAGGTTGCAGAGCTCGTTGATCTCCGTCCTGCGGCTATCATCGAACGTCTTGGACTCCGTCGCCCGATTTACAAAAAGCTCGCGGCTTACGGTCACATGGGACGCGAAGACCTCAATGCTCCGTGGGAAAAGCTCGACATTGTTGACGAGCTTAAGAAGCTTAAATAATAACAGTAAAAACTGCCGCTGAAAGCGGCAGTTTTTTAGTTTTCCAGATAATCGCAAAGCGCCGAAAATACCGTCAACGCCACCCGTGACTGATACTCTGATGTACCGAGTCGTTTACACTCTGCCGCATTCGACAAAAATCCGCACTCAATCAGTATTGCCGGAACCTTTGCTCGGTCAAGTATGTATATCGCCGAGGTTGCACGCTTAATCTCCCTTGTATTTTCCGTATCAAGCCATGTTCGCGCATACCCTTGCACAAAGCTCGCAAGTTGTGAGCTTTTTTCATTATTTCCTGAATACCATACCTGCAGTCCAGAATATTTTTCGCTTGTAAACTTATTCATATGTACACTCATGAGTACCGCTTCTCTGCCCGATTCTGTAATTTCGTTCACAACCGCAAGACGGTTTTTTAAATCGTGCATTTTTCTGTGCGATTTTACATCCTGTCCAACCAGCATAATATCCTCTGTGCGTGTCATGACGCATTCAATTCCCGAAAGTCGGCATAAAGCAGAAATTCTTTCCGCCACCGCGAGGTTTATATCCTTTTCAAGACTGCCGTCAATACCAACAGCACCGCTGTCCATTCCGCCATGCCCCGCATCTATAACTACAATTGGCAATTCAGTTTCCATAGGTTCCGTTACCGCCATACTCTCACCGGACATAAATTTAGCAACAACAAAGCCAATCAAACAAACAGCACACATCACTAAAACAATCAACGCAAACTTAAATCCGACAAAGACTGCTCCGCATATTTTATCGGACTTTTCAACACACTCCTCTTTTCGGAGCATCGCATCCTTCATCAAAAAAATCCTCCGTGTCGTTTTAATTTTATTCTATGTCCGTATCAGACGGAATATGCTTTTTCCCACGTTTGGAAAAGACGGTAAATATTCGTGCAGCGAAAATCATTACCGCGCCGCTTATGAAAAATATTATCACTTGCCATCTGGCAGTCATATCAAAATAACTGCAGATAAGTGCTGCGGCGGCGGCAGGGGCAAGCCATACAAAAACAAGATTTTCAAAAACCGCCTCACAGAATATTGCGGCAAGTATCACCGCAAGCCATATTATCGGAAGTGTCGTAATTACAGTCATTTTTTCATCCTCCGGTTTTATACTATAATATATTATTGCAGGTGCGCGTAATATTATAACACAACAGAATAAAAATAACCGTTTGGGGTAAAATTCAAGTGTATAAAATTTGCATTACCGAAATATATTTCCACTTGAATTATAGAATATTTTTTGTTATAATGTTGATAATAGATATTTTTTCTGTGAGGAGATTTTAAATGAACAATACCCAGCCAAATCCTGTACGAACATTACGAAAATCCCCCCGCATAACCCATATAATACTTATCTTAACAGCGGCGGCACTGCTTATTTCCATGCTTGCGGTACTTTTTGTTGTTATTGGACAGTTTGGAACAGCCAAGCCAAACGAAAATTTTCAAAATATATCCGGCAGTCAAAATAGCGATCTTCCTATTACACCGCCAGATGAGGATAAACAGCCGTATACAACCGATCCGATGCGTGAAATTCGCGGAGTTTACATCGCAAGCGTATACAATATCAATTATCCTTCTAAAAAGGGACTTTCCGAGGCGGAACTTCGTGCGGAGCTTGATGAAATCGTTTCAACCTGCCTCAATGCCAATCTAAATGCGATATATTTTCAGGTGCGTCCCTCTGCTGATTCTCTCTATAAATCGGAAATATTTCCTGCATCCGAATATATTTCGGGAATTCAAGGAGAGCTTGCTCCGGGTGGATTTGACCCACTTGCTTATCTTATAGAAATTTCGGCGAAAAACAACATTGACATCCATGCCTGGGTAAATCCGCTCCGTGTTACTGTCGGCTCTGCTTCTGCTCCACAGCATGATGTTAACCTGCTTGCAAGCGGTCATCCTGCTCGTAAAAATCCGGATTATGTAATCCCATACGCTGACGGACGACTCTATTTTGACTGTGGGATTCCCGAGGTACGTGAGCTTATCGCTGCCGGTGTTGCCGAAATTGCGGCAAATTACAAGGTAAAAAGCATAATCTTCGACGATTATTTTTATCCCTATCCAATAAACGAAAACGGCCAGCCTGCAATTTTTGACGATAGTTCCTCATACAAAAAATACGGCGGCGAAATGACTCTCGATGATTGGCGTCGTGATAACGTCAATAAAATGGTCGAGGACTGTTATTATGCCATAAAATCAGCCAACCCGGACTGCGATTTCGGAATTGCACCTTTCGGAATCTGGAAAAATAATGACGGAAAAAATGGCGGCAGTAATACATCCGGTCTTGAATCATACTCTGCCATCTACTGCGACCCTACAGCATGGATAAATGGCGGATACATTGACTATATTGCTCCACAGCTTTACTGGCGCTTCACAACGAATGCGGCACCTTATGACGTACTTGTTCGCTGGTGGAACACACTTCTCGACGGCACAGATATTGAGCTTCTCATAAGCCACGGAGTTTATAATTACGACACATGGGAAAACCCTGAAAACGAGCTGCGAAATCAAGTCGAATTTGCACGCGCAGAGCTTGCTTACCGTGGCTCAATATTATACGGCTATGCTGCATTAAAAAACAATTCAAAAGGGCTTTTCGACGAAACCGCAGATGTCTTTTCAGAAGAAACAGTATACTCCGAGCTTACATCCAATAACCGTGACCTGATAATCAGCATACCATATTCGACAAGTGAGATAGACGGCGAAAGTACATTTGTAATCGGAACTTCAGACCCCACTGAGCCTCTTTATATCGACGGGAAGAAAATAGGCAGAACTAAAAGCGGCTATTTCTCTGCCTATCTGCCGCTTGAAAAAGGCAAGAATACATTCGTCTTTTCTCATAAAGGTACTGATAGAGAATACATTATAACCCGTACCGACGGCACACTCGACAATACTGTTGTAACACATCCCATGCTCGACTCCCCCGGTATCGCCGCAGTTACTCCGTTGTATGACTGGATGGGAGATTCCACGCTTCCCGTAAGTGTAACAGCTCCTCGCGGTGCAACGGTTACAGCTGAACTGAACGGCAAGAAAATAACACTCACTCCAACACTTTACACTCCCCGTACCGGCAAATATCCAAAGGAGATATACACAGGAAGCTTCACGCTTTCAGCTGAAAAAGATGAAATACTCGACCTCGGCACAGTAAAATTCACAAGCAAATACGGTGGCAAAACCTACACTGCCGAATCGGCAAATATACGTGTCCGCGGCGAAAACGCTTATATCCCGATTGAAATTATCTCTGATAACACAGAGCTGAAAATTGCGCATGACAGCTGGTATTATGACGATTACACGCCGCAGTCTGCCGGAATGCGTGATAATGCAGTCCATCTCTCAAGTGGTATGTACAAGCTGAGATGCGGCGGATATGTTTCGGCTGAATCAGTACGTGTGCTCGATTCAACTGTTCGTGAAATTGCTGAAATAAGCAATGCCAAAGTGGAATCTGACGAAAAATATACATACTTCAAAATCAGTGCAAACGAAAATGTACCGATAAATACTTATACGGAAAACGGCGAATTTTGTGTAACGCTCTATAATGTTAACGCAGATAATGCACCTGAAGCGTCGTTTGCAAAAAATCCGCTTTTCACCGAAGTCCGCGGCGAAAAAAGCAGTAAAGCACTGTCATACAAATATTTTTTCAAGCTTGTTAATATTGAAAATTTTTACGGCCTCGACCATTATTACGAAGACGGACAGCTGATTTTTAAGTTGAAAAATCCCGAGGCGCTTCCGGATATAAAAAAGCCTCTGACGGGCAAGACAATTGTCCTCGATGCCGGTCACGGCGGCAAAAATCCGGGGGCACTCGGTCCGCTCGGTTCGGCAGAGGGTGCAATGAACGAATCCGATTTCAATCTTGAAATTGTTATGGCTGCAGAGAAATATTTAAGCAATCTTGGAGCAAATATTATTCTGATACGCAACCGTGAAACACCGAATGATATACCCGTAACCGAGAGAATACAGACGCTCATCGATATCTCGCCTGATCTTGTAATTTCGATTCACCAGAACTCGATGCCCTACACCGCCGACATAACACGAATCCGCGGAGTTGTCGGGCTTTACTGGGCAGATTCCGGATATATGCTTACTGATGTTATTGGTGAAGCAATCGCAGAAGCTCTCAATAAGCTTGACCGTTCGCCAACCAAACAGCGGCTGGCTATGGTCCGTAATCCAAAATTTCCGGCAACACTTGTCGAAACCTGCTTCATAACCTCTGTTGAAGAATACGAGCGCATGATGAAGCCGGGCACTGTTGAAGAAATTGCACGTGCAGTTGTCGACGGTGTGTTAAATTACTACAAGGCACAGGAAAAGTATATTTCCTGAAAATTCAAGGCAAAATAAGCAAAATAATTCTGAAAACCCCTTGACAAGTTAATACTGCTGTGGTATAATATATGAGTGTTCGATATAAGAACACTTACGAGCCACTAGCTCAGTTGGCAGAGCATTTGACTTTTAATCAAAGGGTCTGGAGTTCGAATCTCCAGTGGCTCACCAGCCGATACTTCTATCGGTAAGAAAAACGCACTGCTATGCAGTGCGTTTTTTGATTATTTATGATTTTTTAGAAAAAGGAGACAGCACAATGAGTGAGCAAACAACATGGTACGGTTTTAAGTCAGAAGAATTTACCTTTGAGGGTAAAAAAGCTATTATCGTATTCCCTGAAAAGGCAAATGCACAGAAAAGCTGGACAATTAAGACAGAATATTGGGGTGCATTCCCGGAAACTGAAATCGAACTTCTGAAGCGCGGCTTCCATGCAGCATATCTCGAAAACAACAACCGTTGGGCAACTAAAGAAGACTGCGACGCAAAATCACGTTTCGCTGCATACATCAGCGAAAAATACGGTCTTAACAAGAAGTGTATTCCCGTTGGCATGAGCTGCGGCGGTGCACACGCTATTAACTTTGCAGGCTTCTATCCCGAGCTTATACAGTGTATGTTTATTGAGGCACCTGTACTTAACTTTGTCAGCATTCCCGGCAAACATAATGCATTTAATATTCCCTGCTGGGAAAACGAGTTTGTGAAAGCATACCCCGGCATCACCCGAGCAGGACTCCTTAGCTTCGAAAATCATCCTATAAACAAAGCACCGATCATCATCGAAAATAAAATTCCGATACTCATGGTATACGGCACTGACGATATCATAGTCGAATATGATGAAAACGGTCGTCTTCTTGAGGAGCTTTATGCTGAACATCCCGGACTTCTCACTGTCATGAAGCGTCCAAGCCAGGGACATCATCCTCACGGATTCCCCACCAACCCTGGCATTATCGCAGATTGGATCGAAGCTAACATTTAACCGAGGTATAGCATTATGAAAAATACAGATCTCATAATTTTCAGCGGCCAAAGCAATATGCAGGGACAAACCGACTCTGCTCCGTTAACTGATGACACCGTTGAAGGTGCCTTTGAATACCGTTTTTTAACAGATTCACTTGTACCGCTCAAAGATCCGGTTGGTGAGAATATCGACCTCGACGGCAACGAATTCCCTCTCGACATTACAATTGAGCCGCAAAGACTTTGGCGTGACCCTACAGCAACAATCGGCGGATACGACCTCAAAAATGTCTGCAGATCGGAAAGTATGCTTCCGCATTTCTGCCGCGAATACAGAGAACAAACCGGCAAAGACGTCGTTGCAGTACACGCCGCAAAAGGTGCAACTGTAATCGAATATTGGCAAAAAGGCGGCGGTGCTTACAATATACTCGTCAAAAAGGCAAAGGCTGCAATCGAAAAGGTTCAGCCCGAGCGAATATACTTCGTTTGGCTTCAGGGAGAAAGCAACACATTGGATGCCGGTATGCCCAAGGAAGAATATAAGCGTCAGTTAACAATGCTCAATGCATCTCTGCGTGAAGATCTCGGAATTGAAAAATTCGGAATTATCCTTGTTGGTCGCTTTGCGGAGCTTTGTTCAGGCAAGGAAATCGACGAGCGTGACGATGAAATAATCAATGCTCAAAAGGAAATCTGCGTCGAAAATGACGATTTCCTTATGCTCACCACCGTAACCGAGCAATTAACCAAAATCCCGAGCTACATGAACCCCATGGCACGAGGTCACTTCAACCGTGAGGGTCAAAAAATCATCGGCACATTTGCCGCAAACACCCTAGGCAGATACAGAAATTCACATTAAAAGAAGCAGGTCATAAGACCTGCTTCTTTATTTACGCCTCAGTTCTACAAACGAGCTTACCGTTTTCTGTATCCAGCACAAGCGTTGTTCCCTGCGATATCTCTCCGCGAAGAATTTCTTTAGCAATAAGCGTTTCAGCCGCACTCTGCAAATAGCGTTTCAAAGGACGCGCGCCATAAATCGGATCATAACCCGAATCTATAATCAGTTTCTTTGCCTCATCTGTCACAGAGAGCGAAAGTGAGCGCTGTGCAAGTCTGTCTGAAAGTGACATAATAAGATTATCAATAATTCCGGTGAGATTTGATTTTGTCAGGGGCTTGAACATTATTATTTCATCAAGTCTGTTAAGAAACTCCGGTCTGAATGATGCTTTAAGCTCCGCCATAACGCGTTCTCTCGCACTATCCGATATCTCGCCATCCTCTAATATGCCCTCAAGCAAATGTATACTGCCGAGATTTGATGTCAGAATGATTACCGTATTCTTAAAATCAACCGTCCTTCCCTGACTGTCAGTAACTCTGCCGACATCAAGAAGCTGAAGAAGAATATTAAATACATCCGGGTGCGCCTTTACAACCTCGTCGAACAGTACAACCGAATACGGTTTGCGGCGTACAGCCTCTGTAAGCTGTCCCCCCTCATCGTATCCAACATAACCGGGAGGCGCTCCGATAAGACGCGAAACACTGAACTTCTCCATATATTCGGTCATATCGATTCTCACGAGATTATGCTCATCGTCAAACAGACATTCGGCAAGCGACTTCGCAAGTTCAGTTTTACCAACGCCGGTCGGACCGAGGAACATGAAGCTTCCAATCGGTCTGTTTGGATCGGCAATGCCTGCACGGCTTCGCTGTATCGCTTCTGTAACAAGCCTTACCGCCTCGTCCTGACCGATTACACGCTTGTGGATAACATCATCAAGATGAAGCAGCTTTTCACGTTCACCCTCGACTAACTTTGAAACCGGTATTCCGGTCCACTTTGCGACAATTTCAGCTATCTGCTCCTCTGTTACAGTATCGTGAACGAGCGTGTCACCGCGATGGTCCTCCGCACGTTTTTCTGCATCGGCAAGCTTATTCTGAAGCTCCGGCAGATCGGAATATTTAAGCTTTGCCGCCTTTTCATATTCGAGCTTCAACTGCGCCTGCTCAATATCACCGAGCATCGTTTCAATCTGCGCTTTAAGCGATTTGACTTCATCAACCGAGCTCTTTTCGGCATCCCAACGGGATTTAAGCTCATTAAATTTATCTTTCTGTGCCGCAAGCTCCTCCGTTAATTTTTCAAGTCTGTCGCGGCTTAACCGATCTTCCTCTTTTTTCAGCGCCATCTCCTCAATTTCAAGCTGCATGATATGGCGACGAATATCGTCAATCTCACTCGGCATAGAATCCATTTCCGTACGTATCATTGCGCAGGCCTCGTCAACGAGATCAATCGCCTTGTCAGGCAAGAATCTATCGGAAATATACCGATGTGAAAGCGTTGATGCCGCAACAATTGCATTGTCGTGTATGCGAACGCCGTGGAATATTTCATAACGCTCCTTAAGTCCTCGAAGAATCGAAATCGTGTCTTCTACGGTCGGCTCATCAACCAGCACCGGCTGGAAACGGCGTTCAAGTGCAGCATCCTTTTCGATATACTTGCGGTATTCGTCAAGCGTTGTCGCACCGATACAGTGAAGCTCACCGCGTGCAAGCATCGGCTTTAAAAGATTCCCTGCATCCATCGAGCCCTCTGTCTTTCCGGCACCGACAATCGTATGAAGCTCATCTATAAAAAGTATAATCCGTCCCTCGGATTTTTTAATTTCCTCAAGTACTGCCTTGAGTCTTTCTTCAAACTCACCGCGATATTTTGCACCGGCAATAAGCGCACCCATGTCAAGTGAAAATATTGTCTTGTCGCGCAGTCCGTCCGGAACATCCCCACGTACTATACGCTGTGCAAGTCCCTCGGCAATTGCGGTCTTTCCGACGCCCGGCTCACCGATGAGTACGGGATTATTTTTCGTCTTGCGTGAAAGTATGCGTATCACACTGCGAATCTCGGTGTCACGTCCGATAACCGGATCGAGCTTCTGTGCACGTGCACGCTCAACAAGGTCTGTGCCGTATTTTGCGAGAGCATCATATGTGTCCTCGGGATTGTCGCTTGTTACGGGTGAAGTTTTCACGCTTGAAAGTGCCTTTGTGAAAGCATCACGTGTAATTCCGTGAGCAGACAGCATTGAACGTATTTCCTTTCCGCCCTCCGAAAATATACCGAGCATAATATGCTCAACAGAAATATATTCGTCTTTCATCCCTTCCGCCGCTTTTTCTGCGAAGCGCAGTACATCGGAGGTTTCGCGCGAAGGATACAATTCTCCTCCGGACACCTTGGGTAATTTCGAAATAAGCTCATCAAGCTCGGAAACTATAGCCTCACAGTCGGCTCCCATTTTGGTAAAAAGCGACTTTATGAGTCCTCCGTCCTGCGTGAGAAGCGCATATAAAATATGCTCCGGTGTAATCGCCTGATTTCCGGCATCTTTTGCGATATTATGCGCCGAATTTATTGTGTCAATTGATTTTTGTGTGAATTTTTGTGCATTCATATTTCTTTCCTCCCTATATGATTACATTGCCGTTTTTCAAAGCTTTTATATACCCTGATACAACATCCTCTGCGCTGAATGTGCCGCTTATATAGCGCTTCATCAACGAGTCGAAAAGCTGTACATAATTTGATATGCCCTCAGCAAGCGCTCTTGTCCCAATTTCAGCTGCGCAGGAAATACTTCGGGTAAATTTACCGTCATACAGTGCATACTCCCGTACACCGAAACGTGACGGCAAATATGTGTCTTCAATCTGCTTCCACAAACTGAAAAACTCCGCCATTGCACCGATAAGTGACGCTGACTGTGTTCGCAGAATTACTGACAGTACTCCAACATTTCCGTGTCTAGGAGCACTGTAGAGTTCAACCTCATAGCGTAAAGTCGGGCGGTATTTATATTCAAGGCAAGATTTAAACGACATCGTTTGCATATTCGGTTCAAAAAACGGCACAAGCTCGCGAGAGGGAGATATAATTTCTTCGAGCGCGCGGAAAATATCGTTTATCTCTTCTTCGGGTGTCCTTATAGAAACATGCTCGGCAAGTATGCGGTTTACTAAATTTGAGCGATTTGTACCCATTCTGTGAGCCAAAATATCTATCTCACGTACAACATCTTCTGAAAGCATGAGGCTGTAAAGTGTTTTCTTCAATAAAATCCCTCCGTTCTTTTCTGATTTTATTTTATCACGCAAAATATAACTTGTCAATATATTTATATAAATTTTAATACAAGTTTTATAATTTGTCAACACATTTTCACAGACTTTATTAATAATTCTAATGTATCATACCACGAAACACTCGATTTTATTTAATTTGCGGATTTTTGAGAAAATTGTAAAATGCCATTGATTATTCATAATTTTGGTGTATAATATAAAGTGAATGATTTTATTTTTTACGGAGGATATTTCAATGGATAAAAAACTTACAAAGCTTCCCGGTTTTGCCGGTATTGAAGGTCCCGTTCTCACAATCGTTATGGACGGTATCGGCGTTGCTCCCGCAAATGCGGCTAATGCAGTAAATGCGGCGTACACTCCCACCCTCGATATGCTCGCGGCAAACTATCCGCACGTTAATTTAAAGGCTCACGGCACCGCTGTCGGACTTCCCTCCGATGACGACATGGGCAACTCCGAGGTGGGACATAATGCTCTCGGCGCAGGTCAGGTTTTCGCTCAGGGCGCAAAGCTCGTTTCGCAGTCTATCGAATCCGGCAAGATGTTCGCCTCCGCTACATGGCAGGAGCTCATCGCTAATGTTAAGAATAATAATTCAACTCTCCATTTCCTCGGTCTTTTCTCCGACGGTAATGTTCATTCCCACATTGACCACTTAAAGGCAATGCTCATTCAGGCTAAAAATGAGGGCGTTTCCACTGTCCGCATCCACATTCTCATCGACGGACGCGACGTAGGCGAAACCTCTGCTCTCGAATATATCGACCCGTTTGAAGCATTTATTGCAGAGCTTCGCGATGCCAATTACGATATCAAAATCGCATCCGGCGGCGGACGTATGCAGATTACAATGGACAGATACGAAGCTAACTGGAGCATGGTTGAGCTTGGTTGGAAAACTCATGTTCTCGGCGAGGGCAGACAGTTTGCTTCTGCGGCAGAGGCTGTCAAGACTTACCGCGAGGAACTCAAGGTTATCGACCAGGATCTTCCTCCCTTCGTAATTGCCGAAAACGGCAAGCCCGTCGGCACTGTAAACGACGGCGACAGCGTTATCTTCTATAATTTCCGCGGCGACCGTTCGATTGAAATTTCCAAGGCATTCGATGATGAAAGCCTCGACAAATTTGACCGCGTACGCTATCCCAAGGTAGTTTATGCAGGTATGCTCGAATATGACGGCGACCTTCATATCCCGAAAAAATATCTCGTTTCGCCTCCCGAAATCACCGAAACAATGGGCGAATATCTTGCAGGCACCGGCGTTTCACAGCTTGCAATCTCCGAAACACAGAAATACGGTCATGTAACCTACTTCTGGAACGGAAACAAGTCCGGTAAATTTGATGTGAACCTCGAAACATACATCGAGATTCCCTCCGACGTGGTTCCCTTTGAACAGCGCCCATGGGTGAAGTGCGCAGAAATCACCGACAAGCTTATCGAATGTCTTGAATCGGGCAAATATAAGTATCTTCGCGTAAACTTCCCGAACGGAGACATGGTTGGTCACACCGGTTCGTTCCTCGCAACACAGGTATCGGTTGAAGCACTCGACCTCCAGCTTGCGCGTATTCTCGCCGTAGTGGACAAGCTCCACGGTGCGGCACTCATCACCGCTGACCACGGAAACGCAGACGAGATGTATGAGCTTGACAAGAAGTCCGGCGAGCCTAAGAAGAACAAGGACGGCTCCTATAAGGCAAAGACAAGCCACACACTCAATCCCGTTCCCTGCTATATCTACGATAACTACAGCGCAGACAAATATGAAGTTAAGGCAGACGACGGCAAATTTGGTCTTTCCAATGTTGCCGCAACCATGGTTAATCTCCTCGGATATGAGGCTCCCACTGCTTGGGATGATTCAATTATCAAAGTTAAATAATTGCATAAAAATGGACTTCACTATGAAGTCCATTTTTTATTAACTATTCAACCAAGTATATCGGAAAGGTTGTCGAGTATCTTCTCTGCCACGTCGGGTTTGTTCATTGAATAAACGTGAACATTCTTAATGCCGTTTGCAAAAAGGTCGATTATCTGGTCAGTTGCATAAGCAATTCCCGCCTGCTTCATCGCCGCAGGAGATGAACCGAATTTATCAACAAGACTCTTAAAGCGCTGCGGCATAAATGAGCCGGAAAGCTTAATTGCCCTCTCAACCTGATTTGCGTTCGTAATCGGCATAATACCGGGAATTATCGGAACAACTATTCCTGCCTCACGAATTTTATAAAGGAAATTATAGAGCAGATTGTTGTCAAAAAACATCTGTGTTGTAAGGAAAGAACAGCCTGCATCAACCTTTTCCTTGAGATACTTGATATCCTCTGCTTGGGTTGCGCTTTCGGGATGTATTTCCGGATAGCAAGCTCCGCCAATGCAAAAATCTGCGCCGCTTTCCTTTATATCGCGTATGAGGTCAATTGCATGACGGTAATCCCATGTTCCCCTGTCGCTTGCTTCAAGCTCGGGCGTAAGGTCACCGCGAAGAGCCATGACGTTTTCAATTCCTGCAGCCTTCATATCATCAATTCGAGCACGCACAGTTTCCTTTGTCGAAGAAACGCAGGTCAGATGTGCCAAAGTCGGAACCGAATAATGCTGCTTTATATTTTTTGCAATTTCGAGTGTATATTTACTGGTGCCGCCTCCTGCGCCATATGTAACGCTCATAAACGCCGGACGAAGCTTGGCAATCTCTTCGGTCGCTGTCTTTACGCTGTCAAATGCGGAATCAGTTTTCGGGGGGAAAACTTCAAACGAGAGAGAGAGCTTATCATTTGCAAAAAGTTCAGTAAGTTTCATTTTTAAGTCCTCTGTATTGATTTAATATACCACTATTTTATCATATACCGCCGCATAAATCAAGGGGAAATTTTAAAAGAGTCCGAAAAAATCGGACTCTTTTTTGTGTCAGGTTGCAATTCCCGCATACTGATTCTGATACAGTCTATAGTATGCCCCTTGCTTTTCAAGTAATTCCTCATGGCTTCCGACCTCTGCAACAACACCGCCGTCAAGAACAACAATTTTGTCTGCATCTCGTATAGTTGAAAGTCTGTGAGCGATAATGAGGGACGTTCTGTTCTTCATAAGCGCCACCATCGCCTGCTGAATGTGCATTTCCGTTCTTGTATCAACGCTTGATGTCGCCTCGTCAAGAATAAGAATCTTCGGGTCGGCAAGAACCGCACGTGCAATCGAAAGAAGCTGACGCTGACCTTGTGAGAGGTCACTTCCCGATTCCGAGAGTACCGTTTCATAACCGTCGGGCAAGCGCTCTATAAACACATCAGCGTGTGCAGTTTCCGCCGCACGGCGAAGCTCCTCTTCGGTTGCATCCAGCTTTCCGTAACGGATATTAGATGCTATTGTATCAGAAAACAGCACCGTGTCCTGAAGAACTATCGCAATTGCCCGGCGAAGCGTACTTTTCGGAATATCGTTAATATTAATATTGTCAATCGTTATCTCGCCACTGTCGATGTCGTAGAATCGTGTGAGCAAATTAACAACCGTGGTTTTACCGGAGCCTGTCGCGCCAACGATGGCGATTTTCTGTCCACGCTCGACATTAAGGTCGAAGCCTTTAAGCACCGGCTCGCCCTCTTTGTATGAGAAGTACATATTTTTGAAACGGATATCGCCGCGGATATTTTCCACATCAATCGGATGCTTTCCTTTGTCAATTTCGGCATCAGCTTCCATAATGTCAAAAACTCGCTCTGCACCGGCTATAGCCGTAAGTATCTGCGCATACTGGTTAGCGATTTCGTTTATCGGTCGTGTAAACTGCTTTGAATACTGAAGAACCGCCTGAATTGCAGGAATACCGATTATGCCCGTCAGCGAAAGATATCCGCCGACAGCGGCAACAAGAAGATATCCGAGATTACCTATCATGTTCATGCAAGGACCCATAACACCGCCCCAAATGTTGGCACGGATTCCCACCTTGCGGTATTCTGCCGCAATATGCGAAAACTCCTCCACTGCTGCGTTTTCTCTGCCGTAAGCCATGACGGTTTTGTATCCGGTTACTGTTTCCTCAATATGACCGTTCAGCGCACCGAGAAGCTTTTGCTGCTTTACGAAATACTTTCTCATGAACTTCGAAAGATTCGTCGAAACAATAAGTGTCAGCGGTATGGTTATTACCGCAACGGCAGTCAGAATCGGGCTGTAATATAGCATCATCACAAGCGAGCCGACAACCATAATTATACCCGAAAACAGCGAGGCAACTGACTGCGAAACCGAGTTTGAAATGTTTTCAACATCATTTGTCATACGGCTCATAATATCGCCGTGACGGTGAGTGTCAGTATAACGAATAGGAAGATATGCAATTTTTGAGAAAAGGTCATTTCTCATCGTGCAAACAGTATTCTGCGAGAGCTTCGCCGCTGTTATACCCTGGAAATATGTCAAAAGAGATGAAGCAATATAAACAACCGCCATAAGTGCAACAACTGTATAAAGCTTGTCGAAATCAACGTGGAGCTGTCCCTCATCAATTGTTATCGCAGATATCGCCTCTGCCTGAAGCGCCGGACCGGCGAGATTAAGTGCCGCAATCAGCGTTACGGTGACGAGCAGAGCAATCAGTGAATACTTGTTTTTTCCAATGTATTTAAAGAGCTTGCCGAGTGTCTTTTTCATATTCTTCGGCTTTTCGCGTACCATAGGGCCGCCCGGACCGCCTCTTCTCGGTCCCATCTGCACCATAGGTCTGTCGCCTGCTGGAGCTTTGTTTTCTGCCATTACTCTGCACCTCCTTCGCTTGATTTCATCTGTGAATCATAAATATCTCTGTATGTATCGCTCGTTTTCATAAGCTCGTCATGCGATGCAAATGCCGTCACTGTACCGTTTTCGATAACGGCGATACGGTCACAGTTCCTTATAGATGCGATACGCTGTGCAATCATTATTACTGTTGTATCCTTAATGTTTTCTTTAAGAGCCTTGTGCAGGCGTGCCTCTGTTCCAAGGTCGAGTGCTGACGTGGAGTCATCGAAAATAATTATCTCCGGACGACGGATTATCGCACGTGCTATCGCAATACGCTGTTTCTGACCGCCTGAAAGTGACGCACCCTTTTCGGCAATAACCGTATTGTAATCATCAGAGAATCCCATAATGAAGTCATCGGCTTGAGCTATCTGTGCCGCGAGCTTTACTTCATCGTCAGTGGCATCAGGACGTCCCCAACGAATATTTTCAGCCACAGTTCCTGAAAAAAGCTCGGTTTTCTGAAGAACAAATGCAATCTTTTGACGCAGAGTATCAAGCGCATATTCTTTAACGTCAACACCGTCGATAAGTATATTTCCCTCATCAGCATCGTAGAATCGGGGAATCAGATTAACAAGCGACGATTTTCCCGAACCGGTCGCACCGATTACAGCAACAGTTTCACCGGGCTTTATATCAAGATTGATATTATTCAGCACCGGACGTCCAATGGAATTCGGATAACGGAAGGATACGTTTTTAAACTCAACCGCACCCTTGATTTTTTCATCGGAAGAAATTTCACCGCCGACAATTGCCGGTTCACTCTCAAGTACCTCGGTTATACGCTTAGCACTCGCCGCAGCGCGTGTCATCGTTTGGAACATCATGCTGACCATCATCATCGACATAAGTATCTGTGTAATATATGTGATAGCCGCCATAACGTCACCGACCTTGATTCCGCCGATAACACCTATTGCATCCTCAACTTCTTTACCGCCAATAATAAGTATAGCGATAATAGAAGCATTCATAATTATCATGAGTATCGGGCCGAGTGTTGCCATAAGACGCTGTACCGAGAGGTTTACGTCACGAAGCTCATTATTCGCACTCTTGAATCGCGAAATCTCGTGTTCTTCCTTAACATATGCCTTTACAACTCTCGCACCGGAAACATTTTCCTGAACGACAGAATTAACCTTGTCAAGCTTTTTCTGAACAACAGAATAAAGCGGTCCTGCCTTTTTGAGCATGACAAAAATAAGTATAAGCTGTATCGGAAGCGCAAGCGCAAGCACAATACCAAATTTCGGACTTATTGCAATAGCCATTACGATACCGCCAACAAACTGCATGGGAGCACGTACAAACATACGTATCAGCATGGCGATAAAATCCTGCACGGCGTTTATATCGTTAGTAAGTCTTGTTACAAGTGAGCCGGTTGTGAATTTATCTGTCTGCTGAAGCGAAAGACTCATAACCTTTTTAAATGCGTCATTACGAAGATCATTTCCGAATCTCTGTGCCGCATTGCTGGCAAAAGCAGCGGAAAGAATGCCGAAAACAGCACCGATGGCAACAAGTCCGAGCATCGTAAGTCCGGTACTGATAATGAGCGCCATATCCTGACCCATAACACCCTCGTTGACGATTTTTGCCATGAGCTTCGGCTGCATTAAGTCAATTGACACTTCGCCAATCATCGTGAGCGGCGCAAGTATCGCAAAAAGCCAGTACGGCTTTAAATATTTTGCAAGTTTCATAAATACCTCTGTGTTTTAACTTTTATTTCGTTCTTCGAGAAGATTGTCAATAACCCTATTGAGAAGTCCCGACAACGTGTCGATTTCATCATCCGACAATCCGTCAAGCGCAATTTTGTCGCCTTCACGGTGTATCACCTTTATGCGCTCGTCAATAGCCTTGCCCTCATCTGTCAGATAAACGAGTATTTCACGCAAGTCATCAGGATTTGCACGCCGTGTTATCAGTCCGTCGCGTTCCATCTTCGCGAGCGTAACACTGACGGTCGGTGCCTTGAGATGAGTCGCTTTAACAAGCTCAAGCTGTGTCACTCCCGGCTTCATCCGAGCCAAATGAAAAATCATCATCCGGTAACTTGACGGCAGGCCGTCCTGCTCCGAACAGCGCCGCATACGGTCATGATACAATTTTGCGGCATCGTGAATTCTCATCATTGCGTTATAGTTTGAATCAAGCCGCCGTTTTGGAATTGCATCAATAAATTCCTGGGGCAGAGGTTTTTGCGACATGATATTCACCTCCCATATAATTAGTTAGTAAACTAACAAATATTATACTACTTATCTCTAAAATTGTCAAGTACGGCAAAGTAAAAATCCGAGTGCCACACGCAATTTTGTATATATGCAAAAAAACAGCACCGTTTTACCGGTACTGTTTTGATGTTTATTCCGCAAGCGGGGATTCAGCTTTGATAAATCTGATATCAGCGGCAATATTCCGTCCGTTTACTGCGGCAGTAACCGACTTTGGAAGATTGCAGGATAAATCAATCATAACCTCCACACGGTTATCACCGTCAGTGAATACAACATTCTCGCATTTCAGCTTGTCAACGGTAAGTTTTTCAGAAGAATAATAAAAATCGTCCGAAATGCAGAAAAGCGAGATTATATCGCTTATCCCGGATACCATTTCCTCATCCTCAATCGGTATTCTAAGCGCCCCAGACGAAACATATACCTTTCCTCCCTGAAACTCGAAACCGATTCCTGATATGATACTGTTTTCACCGATTGACAGCACACCGTCCCTGGCATACATTCTCCCCTGTTCATCAAACTTAGGCGCCTCAAGCGTCATCGTTATGGGAAAATATTCATCATTAAGCGTGACATCAGCTTCAATATAGAGCTTCTGATTTTGATACGCAAGTCTGTCAGCTTCTTCGCTAACTGAACACCCGACCAAAAAAATTAGGATTCCTGTAAGTATACAAAAAATACGCCGCATAACCGCCTCCGATATTTTTTGTTACATTATATTATCGCAGACGGAAAACTATTCATAAACTATCTTTGAGATGATGTAAATGCAGAAGGATTGCAGAGCTTTAAAATACGCTGTGCCTCCGTGGTCGTTTCAATTATAACCGCACGCTTTTTACTGCGTTTTTTATCGTGATATATGCAGAGATATGCGCTCTCGCTCCACTTCGAAGCGGAAAAATCTTTCACCTCATCAATATCACCTTTACCGAGCATTTCCCGACTGCGCTTGTCGAACGGTGCAATCAGCGTCATTTCGGATAAACTCACACGTAGTTTTACCCATCTTGAGGACTTGTTATAAATCGCCGCAACCCGAAGCTCACCTGCTTCGATTGAATATTCGTATTCAACAACGGTATATTTCCATGTGAGCTTGATCATAGAAAATACGATAAAAGGCAAAAGTATCATTAATTCCCAAAGCCCAAGTATGAGCCAGAATGCAAACGTGTAAACCGCAACAAACACCGTGTAAAAAATCATAAGCAGCACACGCGCCAATAGTTTTTTAGACGTCAGCTCCGCAGCGGCAACATATTCGCAGAAGTTTTTATAATCGTTCATTAATATTCTCCCGAAAGATATATTAAGTCAAAATGTGACCGTTTGCTCAATTATACCACAAAATCGGCAAAAATTCAATATTCCTATGCAATTATTCAAAAAAAAAATAGACAAATTTGTAAGGATATCTTGAAAAATAATGAAAAATAGTGTATTATATAATATAAGAAATATTTTCAACCGAAAGGACATAAAAAATGAAAGCTGTTATCACTGTAACCGGAAAAGATGCAATGGGTATCATAGCAAAGGTTTCAAACTGCTGTGCTGATCACGGAGCAAATATTGTCGATATCTCGCAGAGTGTTTTAAGCGATTATTTCGCAATGATCATGCTCGTTGATATCGATAAGCTCAATATACATTTCACCGATTTTGTTGACAAAATGAACGCTCTCGGAAACGACTCCGGCCTCGTCATTCAAACCATGCACGAGGATATTTTCAGCGCAATGCATACCATCTAACGTAAAATTCAATTAAGAAAGGTAAAAACCATGCTGAATACAGCCGATATACTCGAAACAATAAGCATGATACGCGAAGAAAATCTCGACATCAGAACAATAACAATGGGCATTTCCCTGCTCGACTGTGCTTCTGATGACGAGAACCGCTTCGTTGACAAAATATATGATAAGATTACAAAGACGGCAGAAAAGCTCGTCATCACTGGAGAGAACATAGAAAAGGAATACGGTATACCGATTATCAATAAGCGTGTCGCCGTAACTCCGATTTCGCTCTGCGGCGGCAATTTCTCGCCGGAGGGTTATCTTAAAGCTGCAAAAGCTCTCGACCGTGCCGCAAAAACACTTGGCATCAACTTCATAGGTGGCTTCGGCGCACTCGTACATAAGGGTATGACGCGCAAGGATGAAGCACTCCTCCAGATAATTCCCGAGGCTCTTGCAGAAACAAGCTTCGTTTGCTCCTCTGTAAACGTCGCAACCACAAAGGCAGGCATCAATATGGATGCTGTTGCTAAAATGGGCGACATAATCAAGCGTGCCGCCTATCTGACCCGTGACGAGCAGTCCATCGGATGCGC
The DNA here is from genome assembly GCA_045632605.1 of Candidatus Flemingiibacterium sp. Lineage (GTDB taxonomy): Bacteria > Bacillota > Clostridia > Oscillospirales > CAG-272 > Flemingiibacterium. Next base: position 19,301 of record JAZQXA010000101.1, read on the forward strand.
AAAATTCGTTGTGTTCGCAAACGTCCCCGAGGATAATCCCTTTATGGCAGGTGCATTCCATGGTGTAGGCGAAGGTGAAGCTGTCGTCAGTGTCGGTGTATCCGGCCCCGGCGTTGTTGCAAGTGCAATCAAACGTGCCGGAAACTGTGACTTCTCACAGCTCGCTGATATCATCAAAAAGACAGCATTCAAAATCACCCGTGTCGGTCAGCTCGTTGCATATGAGGCATCAAAACGTCTTGGCGTGCCGTTTGGTATCGTTGACCTCTCGCTTGCTCCAACTCCCGCAATCGGTGACTCTGTTGCTCACATTCTTGAAAATATGGGACTTGAACGCTGCGGTGCGCACGGTACAACTGCCGCTCTTGCACTTCTTAACGATGCAGTTAAAAAAGGCGGCGTAATGGCATCGAGTCATGTTGGCGGACTTTCAGGTGCATACATCCCCGTTACCGAGGATGCAGGAATGATTGATGCGGTTACCTGCGGCGCACTCTCAATTGAAAAACTCGAAGCGATGACCGCGGTATGCTCTGTCGGACTTGACATGATAGTAATTCCCGGTGACACTCCGGCTGAAGTTATATGCGGAATAATCGCAGACGAAATTTCCATCGGTGTCGCAAACACCAAAACCACCGCTGTACGCGTAATTCCGGCGTACGGTAAAGACGTTGGCGATGTCGTAAACTTCGGCGGTCTGCTCGGTTACGCTCCCGTTATCGCGCTTAACACAAACTCTCCTGCAGAGTTTATCGCACGCGGCGGACGTATCCCGGCACCCATTCACTCGCTCAAAAATTAACCCTATAATTAAAAGCATCTCTCAAGCAAAGAGAGATGCTTTTTTCTTACCATTCTGATACGCTGAAATTATCGGCATAACTCCTCGGCGTTTTTCCGAATTTATCCTTAAAAATGCGGCTGAAATATTTCGCATCGGTGAAGCCGGATTTTTCGGCAACCTCCTTGACAGTGTAAAACCTGCTGAGCAATAACTGTGAAGCATACTCAAGTCGTAAATTTATAATATACTGCGACGGTGACATATGATAAATATTCTTAAAGAGCCGCCTGAAATACGTTTCAGAAACAGACATCATCGAGGCAAGCTCCGACACTGATATCTGTTTGCTTTTATAATTCTTATGTATGAAATTGACCGCATTATCAATTGCAATATTGAGATTTTCCGAGGCAAAAATACGATTGTCTGTCTTCTGCTCGGAGGCCAGATATATAAACCGGTAGAACAGTGATGTACAGTAATGCTTATATCCGGATTTCTTCTCATTCCATGCCCGATACATTTCAAGAATAATCTCATGGTATTTTTCAGGATCGTTAAATGTAAACACTTCGATTTCCCTTTTGCGCGCTGCCGAATAATTGATAAAGTGAATGGCTATTATGGTTTCGCCGTCGGTTTTCTGTGAATAATGAGCATTACTCGGAATGTATATCATATCCGACGCGGAAACCGTGTAACTCTTGTCGCCGGATTTGAATTCAGCCTCACCGGACAGCCTTATTCCAAAACAGTCGTACACACGCTCATCAAAGCATTTTTGAGAGTCCTTGCCTCGTGTAATTTTAAATATGCCCAAAAGTTCAGCCGTGAGATTCTGTTCAAGAAGCATAACGCACCTCATTATCAAGCTTTATTAAGAAAATTATACACCAAATAAAAGCACTTGTCAAGTTTCGGTTTGTCCACCTTTTTGGCCGATTTATTCGTTTACATTTGTGCGGTAATGTATTATACTAAAACTGTAAAAATAAATCCCATACATACGGAGGCAAAAATGGATAAGACAAAAGTAAAAATTCCCGAAAGATTCGAAAATCATCCACTTTTTAATGAAATAATCTGCGGAACAAATTTCGGCTTTATGTCACGCCGCGGGTACTACGAAAAGCCCGAAACACAAAAGCAGCCTGAACTAATGAAAGCCGCAGGAATAAACTGGACAACACTTAATATGAACTACTGCCAGACAAACTTTTTCACAGATAAAATCTTCCTCGATTTTGAGCTTGGAAGCAGTGAAATTGAAATTTCCGAAATGATAAAGCGTCTGCACGATAACGGTATCCGCGTAATGCTCAAGCCTAATCTCATGCTCCTCGACGGTGCATGGATGGGACGTGTACGCTTTCCTCGCCTTGAAGACTGCCAGCTTATCGAAGGCGCGGCAATTGATTATTGGGGCAAGTGGTTCAAATCGTTCACCGAATGCGAAAAATATTTCTCTAACCTCGCAGAGAAATTCGGCGCTGATGCAATGATGATAGGCTGTGAGCTTCACGGCACCGAGGGCGAAAACGAGCATTGGGAAAAAGTTATAGAAGCCATCCGCAATAACTTCTCCGGCCCTATCACATATGAATTCACCCCAGCCTCACGAAAAGCCTATGACCTAAAATGGTTCGATAAACTCGACTTTCTCGCATACAGCTACTATCCTCCGGCAGCCCCCATGCCGGAAGAAGGCATACCGGCATTCGCATCTGTCCGCGATAATCCAAGCTATACCGTCGAACAAATGCAGGAGTATCTCTCAAGCCGTAAACAAAAAATCTCCGATATCTGTGCTCGCTTCAATAATATGCCTATCGCGTTTACCGAATACGGCGTACGCTCATCCCACGGCAGTATCATGAGTCCGGCAGAATACCTCTGGGATTCCTATTACGACGGCGAGGAACAAGCCAACTACATGGAAGCAAGCTTCCGTACATTCTGGGAAATTCCACAGTGGATGGGATTCTGCTGGTGGAAATGGG
>JAZQXA010000102.1:0-22143 GCA_045632605.1 Candidatus Flemingiibacterium sp.
GTTCAGAACTACGTCAAGACTCACACAGCACCCTACAAGTATCCGAGAATTGTCGAATTTGTCGATGAACTTCCGAAGACCATTTCGGGAAAAATCAGACGAGTCGAAATTCGCGGCGAAGAAAAGAAATAATAAAAATGAGCTGTCTTATGCGGACAGCTCGTTTTTTGTGAGTGGTGGGGGGGATAGGGGGTACGCGGCTTTCTTGAAAGAAAGCCTGGCAAAGAACTTTACTATACGCTATCGCTTCACAGAGGTTTCGCATAAGGCTTCGAGGATACGCTCTCGGTAGTCGGGGCCCGCCTCGCTCCGGCTCCTCCGCCTTCGCTCGGTTCTCGCTGCGGCTCGGGCACGGCGTGGCTCTGGCTGCCACCGGCAGTCATTCACTCCCACGCCGCCGCTTCGCTACCCAACGACCGCGAAGGCTTACCGCTTCTTTAACCATATTTTTGGCGTTTGCGGCACGCGGTTAGTGTTTGTTTTAGGCTTCGATTGTCGAAGCTCCTCGCTACGCCTGCCGGATATATAGAATAGTGCCAAATCCGGCATAAAAACTAACTTTAAAACGGACGTATTTTGAGAGGGTGACAGCTGCCCCTTTTGCATTAACGAGTCGTTGGGAAACCGAGCGAAGGCGGAGGAGCCGAAGCGAGGAGGGTTCCCAACTTACTCTGTGGCTTTCGAAGCGAGTTCGAGCGACCTGTGAAGCGAAAGCGTATATTAAAGTTCTTTGCCAGGCTTTCTTTCAAGAAAGCCGCGTATCTCCTATACGCTTCGATTACCATTCACTTCAAAAAATCGCCCGTATTCCTATACGCAAAGAATAACCATTCACAAAATTTCATATACATCACTGAGGTGATATATATGAAATTTAAGCGTTTTGTTTCATTATTATTATTGGTAGCACTTGTTTTTGTTCCGATAAAGGTGGAGGCGGCGGAGTATAATGCACGGTCTTATATATTGATGGAAGCTTCCACGGGACTTGTTATGCTGGAGGAGAATGCCGATGAAGCATTACCGCCGGCGTCGGTTACGAAGATTATGACACTGCTGCTTATTATGGAGGCTGTTGCGGACGGACGTATAGGATGGGACGACAAGGTTCAGACTTCGGAATATGCTGCTTCGATGGGCGGTTCGCAGGTGTTTCTTGAACCGGGCGAGGAGATGACCGTTTCGGAGATGGTGAAATGCGTAGTTGTTGCAAGTGCCAACGATGCGGCGGTTGCTCTGGCGGAGGCTGTTTACGGAAGCGAGGAGGCGTTCGTCAAGCGTATGAATGAACGTGCCGCCGAGCTTGGAATGACGAACACGGTGTTTCTCAATACAAACGGACTTGACGACGGCGTTGACGGTCATGTTACGAGCGCAAGGGACATTGCCATAATGTCACGAGAGCTTATTACGAAGCATCCGAAGATACTTGAATATTCGTCGATATGGATGGATACTATTCGCGGGGGTGCGTTCGGGCTTACGAACACAAACCGGCTTATACGTTTTTACAATGGAGCGAACGGACTCAAAACCGGATCGACATCAAAGGCGAAGTTCTGTATTTCTGCTACGGCGGAGAGGGGCGGTATGCAGCTTATCGCAGTTGTGATGGCTTCGCCCAGCCGTGATGACCGCAATGAAACCGCAAAAAAACTGCTTGACTACGGATTTGCCAACTATGAGGTCGTATCTGCCGTCCCCAAAGAGCCGCTTGAAGATATGCGTGTGCTTGGCGGAACTGCCGATGCCGTGCGGCTTACAGCCGGAGAGCAGTCGTTAGTGCTTGGAAAAGGACAGTCGGCGAAGATTACGGAGGAAATACTGCTTCCGGAAAATATTTCTGCGCCGATTTTTGAGGGGGATGAGGTCGGAAAGATAAATTTCCTGCTTGACGGCAAAATTATTTCTTCGGTTCCGATAACGGCGGCAGAAAACGTCGAAAAGATAGACTACATCGGACTTTTTTGCCGATTTGTACGAAGGCTGCTGCTGGTTGAAATGTAATATTAAACCCGGTTTAAAATTACAAATACCTTACAAAAGAAGTATACCTATTGCAAAAAAAAGGGACTTGTAGTATCATATGTACAGGGAAAATCTTCTCTGCGCGTAAAATCTATCCCAAAACTGCAAGATGTTCAAGTGAGTCAGAACGTCGCAGTCAGGGCGGATTTGCCGGGAAGATCTACCACAAAAAATTATTTTAAAGGAGAAACTAACAATGAGAAATCTTAAGAAATTCCTCGCTCTCGTACTTGCTATGATCATGATCGCAAGTGCAGCTGCAGTAGTTTCCGCTGATGATGCTACCTTCACCGACGTTGCTGAAGATAACATCTACGCTGACGCTATCGCAGACCTCGTCGTTAAGGGTATCACTCAGGGTATCGGCAATGGCGAGTTTGGTACAGATGACGGTGTTAAGAGATACCAGATGGCTCTCTTCATCGCTCGTGCTGCTACCGGTGAAACCGAATGGGCAAACCAGATCGTTCCCTTCACCGACGTAACCGAATATACCGGCGCTATCTACTATGCATACGCTAACGGTATCATCGCTGGTTACAACGCTACTACTTTTGGTCCCGATGACGCTATCACCTACATCCAGGCTCTCAAGATGGCAGTTGCTACTCTTGGCTACGAAGTAGAGTGGGAAGGCGACTACAAGTGGCCCTACTACAACAAGGCTGTTGCTCTCGGACTCACCGACGGCGTTGCTGTAACCGAATTTGACAAGGCACTCACCAGAGCTGAAACAGCTCAGATCATCTACAACATGATCTATGCTGCTCCCGCTGAAGGCGATGTAACTCTCGCAGACAAGAACTTCGGTACTATCGAAGGCGTTGGCGTTGAGTCCACATTCGTAATCACAGCTACTCCCAAGCAGGCTTATGTTTATGTTAAGGATAGCGACGACACATATGTTGCTGCTGGTAACGCTGTTGCTAACGATCACGTTGGTATTCAGGCACTTGTTAACGGTGTTCCTACCGGTGCTATCACATACCTCCCTGCTGCTGACCTCGGCATCGCTGCAGACGCAGACCTTGAAGACTACTTCAACCGTTCTGTTGCTCTCGTTAACTACGATGCAGAAACCGGCGCATTCGACAAGGCTATCGTTGGTGACGCTCCTGTAGTTGTTAACTTCAAGGACATCGCTCTCTCCAACGGTGGTAAGAGCCTCAAGGTTGCTGATGTAACCTACAAGCTCGTTAACAGCCTCACCGGTTCCTACCTCAACAACGAAATCGTTGTATTCAACAGCAACATCAATGCTGCTACTGCTGAAGCTAAGAGCCTTCTCAAGGACGAAGCAGGCAACATCGTTGACGAAAACGGTTTCCTCCTTGCTAAGCTCCTTGTAAGAGGCTCTGCTAACTACTACATCTTCGTAGAAGGTGGCAAGCAGCATATGATCAGCGAAGCAGCAGCTCTCGAAAAGTTCGGTTACGACGTAATCGACACTGAGTTCGAGTATGTTGATTACAGCAGAAAGACTTCTATCAACGCTGATGCTTACAACAATGCTACTGAAGCATATGAACTCCACCTCTACGACGACGACAAGGACGGCGAGTATGAGCGTGCGATCTACCTCCCCATCTACATTTCCAACTACTACACCTACAAGTCCGGCAATTATGTATACGACCGTGTATGGCTTGATGCTACCGGCGACGCTGCAAAGGTTTCTGAAGTAACCTACAACACCGACGCTGAACTTACTGCTGGTACTGTATTCTCGTTCACATACAACAAGCTCCTCAAGGAGATCACTGTAAACGAAATCTTCGAGTCTGAAACCAAGACTCTTAAGAGCCTTAAGTACAATGCAAGCACCGGTCTTTACACTGTTGCATTTGCTGATGGCAGCTCCTACCTCATGGAAGCTTCTGACATCGCTCTCGGCGGCGCACTTCTCGAAAGAGCTATCGGAACTCCTAAGGCTCCTCTCATCGATGATATCGAAGCTGGTAAGTACCTCGACAGAACTCCTGTTGCTGAACTCGTTGAAACAAGAGAAATCGGCGAAGACTATGTATTCTATGCAGTTAACGGTTACATCTTCTTCATCGAAAGAGTTGAAGCTGCTAAGGATCCTTACGAGTATGTAGTATTCGATGCTATCGCTGACATCGACCTCGATGCACTCTATGCAAGCGTATGGTACGATGGCGCATACAAGGCAAGCGCAACCATCAATGCAGTAGGCAAGAAGGTTATTGCTGACCTCAACGCTTACAAGCTCTCTCTCCTCCTCGGCGACACCACATGGCAGAAGCACGGCGGCGTATGGGCTGCTCAGTATGCTGACGGTGAATTCGCTCTCGCAGAAGAGATCCTCAAGACAACATCTGTTGCAGGCCTCAAGAAGCTCGGCCTCAGAATGCTCGACGATAGCACCTACGGTGCTACCACAGCAGCAGCTAAGCTCACCTTCGACGGCGGCGCAACTGTTTATGACGCAAACGGCGATGTTCTCAATCCTGTAAACAGACTCTACACCAACAGCAAGACTGTATTCTACTTCATCGACACCACCACTGATGATAACACAGTTGTAGGCGAAATCGAAGTTGAAGCATACAAGATGATGGCTACCGACGACACTTACATCGAGTTCCTCGACAACGCTCGTGAAGGCACCGTTATCTACACTGACGCTCTTGGTTCTTACAACGCAACTGCTAACAAAGAACTTTACGGCGCAGCTAAGACTGTAATCGTATTCGACGCAGTTTCCAAGAACGGCTTCGAAAAGCTCACCACTGAGTACAGATGGCTCACTACTGCAGGCGTTACCGGTGCTAACCTCGTAACCGGCGGTATGACCTATGCTGAAGACCTCGGTCTTAAGGGCTACGAAGATGGTCTCAAGGTTTATGCATACACTGGCGCACTTGACCTTGAAGACGGTGCAGAAGCAATTATCTACTCCACCTTCAAGCTTGACACTGATACAGTTTACAAGACCGACAAGAACGGTGTTGTAGGTGTTAACGCTAAGGGCGAGGCTATTGATAAGGCTGACGCTACATTCGGCACATTTAAGGCACTCTTCCAGGATGGCGCAGGCATCCAGATGGTTGACACCGATATGCGTAGCTTCTTCGCTCACCTTGACACTGAAGACGATCTTATCTGGGTTGAGCTTGGCGAATACAGCGATGCACTTCCTCACACCTTCCTTATCGCAGGTACTGTAACTAACCTCGATATCCCTGTAACAAAGATTCTTGCAATCGATGCTGGTACAGGTGATGTATATGAGGCTGAAGAGGCAATTGAAGTACTCAATGCAGCTGATGAAGTATACTGGGTAGGTACAAGAACTCTCAATGATCTTGGTGTATACGAATATGACGCAGCTTCCTTCAAGGATGGCGTAGCAGTATTCGCATTCAACTAATAAGTTTCTCCTTAATACAATATAATAAGTATTAGCGAAAGCTTTTATACAACCGTTCCCCTTGTGGGAACGGTTGTTTTTTGCGCTTGTAAATTTTCCTTGTTCACCCTTGCAATTGACGGCGATTTATTGTATAATAGAAGCATAGCTATTAAAACTGTGGGAGTTATGTAATGATAAGAGTTTTACACTGTGCCGACCTGCATCTCGACAGTCCTTTGACTGCGCTCGATATATCGCGTGCAGAAACCAGACGTATTGAGCTGCGTGCGGCATTTACTTCGCTGACGCTCTCCGCGAAGATGAATAAAGTTGATTTTTTGCTGATTGCGGGTGACCTTTTTGACGGCGCTTATGTTTCAAAGGAAACGGTTGCTTTGCTTTGCCGTGAATTCGCCGCCATTCCCGAATGCCGGGTTATTATCGCCCCGGGTAATCATGACCCGTTCACTGCCGTGAGCTATTATAACCGTGCGGAATTCCCCGAGAATGTTTATATTTTCGATTCGTCGGAGCTTTCCTGCTTCGATTTCCCGGACAAAAATACTTCCGTTTACGGTTGGGCGTTTACGTCGGCAAGGCTTGAGAGCTGTCCGCTTGACGGATTTACTGTTGAGGACCCATCGCGAATCAATCTGCTTGTTGCGCACGGGGATTTCGATACAAACGAGTCGCAGTATTGCCCGATTCCGAAAAACACCCTTGCCGGATGCGGATTTGATTATGCGGCACTCGGTCATATACACACCTATAGCGGCGCTATGCAGGTGGGCAGCGGATATGCTGCTTACAGCGGATGTCTTGAGGGGCGCGGATTTGACGAGTGCGGCGTGAAGGGTGCAATTCTTGCGGCGATTGATAAGTCGGCTTCGCCGGCGGTTGCGGAAAAATTTGTCCGTTTTTGCAAGCGTTGTTATGCTGTTGAGGAATGTGACGTCAGCGGCGCTGAAAGCAATGCGGATTTGCTTGAAAAGCTGCGTGAGCTTGTTGCCGAAAAGCATTACGGGGACGATACGGCGCTTCGGGTGCGGCTTGTCGGTAATGTGTCGGGCGAGCTGAAACCGTCGCCGAGCTTCCTTGCGGAGCAGTTTGGACATATGTTCATACTTGAAATAATCGACGAAACGATGCCGCTTGCCGACAACGAGCATCTTGAGGATGACCCTACCTTGAGAGGCGAATATTACCGCAGTCTTAAAACGATGCTCGAGGACGAAAACGACGAAACCCGTGAGATTGCAATTTTAGCGCTCCGATATGGGCTTGCCGCACTTTCCGGCGGCGATATCACAGATTTTTGAGGTGTGGAATGTTTATAGAAAAAATACATATTGACACCTTTGGAAAGCTCTCCGAGCTTGACATTGAGCTTGATAGCTCGGTGAACATCATCGAGGGTGAAAACGAAAGCGGAAAATCGACAATTGCTTCGTTTATAAAATTTATACTTTACGGAGTGCCGCCGAAGGAAAGGGCAGGGCTTCTTTCGTGGAAGACCGGCGGTGCGGCAGGAAGTCTTACGGTCAATGACGGCGTGAAGCGTTACCGGATTGAACGTGCGGTCGTTGGCAACCGTGAGGCGGTGCAGTTTGTTGATGCTGACACAAATCTTCTGATACGTCATGCGCTTGACGGTACAACCCCCGGTGAGCTGTTACTCGGAGTTGATGCGGAGATGTTTTCAGCGACGGCATTTGTGTCACAGCTTGGCGGCGTTAGTGCCGGCGGAACGAAGCTCAGCGAAGGAATTGAGAACATCCTCTTTTCCGCTGATGAAAACGTGAATACACAGCGTGCGAGTGCAAAGCTCGATGCGGCACGTGCGTCACTGCTTCACAAAAACGAAAAAGGCGGCAAGCTTTTCGAAATGGACGAAAGATGTGCCGCAATGGAAGTACGTCTGTCCGAATCGCTCCGCAGACATGAGGAAATTCTTGCAAAGGAAGCCCAGCTTGCCGACACAAGGATGAAGCTTGAAGCGGCTGAGGGTAAGGCAGACGAGATTTCGGCAAGAGTTGAGCAGTATGAAGCGGCGGCACTGCTTGAGCAGTTTGAATACCGCCGTGAGCTTGAAAAATCTGCGGCAGAGCTTCGCGGAAAAATTGAAGCACTTGAGGATGGCGACCTTACGCAAATCGGAGAGATTGAAAAGGAAATCAGCACGGTTGATGTAATTTCCCGTGAGGTGACAGAAACGGCGGCACGTGAAGCCGGTCAGCCTGCCGAAGAAGAGAATCCCCTGCTTGACGAATACATATCGCTCGGCGGCAGAGAAGCGCTTGAGGATGAATATTTAGTTTCGCGTACACGGGCAAAGACGTTTACGGCGGTTGGAATAATTGCGCTTATTTTGGGACTGATACTTGCGGCGGTGGGTATACTTCCGATGATGATGAGCGGACAGCCGCAAATCCTCTTTATTGTTCCCGGCGCGGTGCTTGCGGCGCTTGCTCTTACGATGTTTATTCTCGCTTCTCACTCACGCAAAAATGCCGATAATATCGAGCTTAAATATGACTTTAACGCTCTCGATGAGGCGAAGCGTAAGCGTGACAGACAAAAGGAAACAGCGATGATTAACAGTCTTGCCGCTGATACGGCACGTCAGCGCTTTGATACCGAATGTGAGGAAATACGCAGAAAATACGGCTGTGAGCCGGACGAGCTTTCGGCGAAGCTTGATATGCTCAAAAATAAACTGCGAAATTCAAATGAGCTTAAGGCGGAATATGACAAAAATGCTCTGCTTATTTCACAGCTCGGTGAGCAGTTAAGGCAATATAACGAGGACGAGCTTCGCTCGAAGCTTGATTCCAAGGTTGACATATCGGGCATTGATGCCGAAGCGCTTCCCGAAATGCGGCGTGAACGAGATTTTTCGGTGAAAATGGCGGAGTCGATTGAAAAGCACTGCAATGAGCTTGAAAAGGAGCTGGCAGGGCTTTATCCGACATTTGAAGACCCGACGGCACTTGCTGACACCCTGACTGCCCTTAAAACGGAGCGTGAGGTACTTCGAAAGAAGCACGCTGCCTACAAGCTTGCCGCCGCAAAACTTATTGAGGCGAGTGAAACTTTACGCGAGAGCGTTGCACCGAGGCTTGCATCAGATGCGGCAGGAATGATGGCGCACATTACAAGCGGTAAGTACCGCGAAATCGGTGTCGGTGCGGACCTTGCGATGAATGCAGTTACCGAGAGCGGACTTAAGCCGCTTGACGTCCTCAGTGCCGGAACGCAGGATGCGGCATATTTGTCGCTTAGAATGGCGCTTATAACCCTGCTTTACCGCCGTTCGCTTCCACCGATGATATACGACGAAGCGTTTGGGCGTCAGGACGGAAAACGTCTTGAAAATCTTCTGCGGCTTATTCACATTGGTGAGGCGCAGAGCATAATTTTCACATCTAACAATCGCGAATCTGAAACGATGCGCCGTCTTGGCGATTTCAATTTGGTTCGCTTATAAAAATCGAAGCTGTCTTCCTCGGAAGACAGCTTTTTTACATCGCGTAGCTTGTGTTTGTCTTGAGTATGTATAAAATATCTCCGAAAAGCCAATCATAACTAAACATTGATAATTTATGGAGATTATGATGAGAAAAATTACAGAATACGGAACGGTTTTCACAGTTGGAGCGCTTGGATACGGCGGCGTTGAAATTCTTTGGAGGGGGCATACTCATTGGACGATGATACTTACGGGGGGAATTTGTCTTTCTTTTATTTATCTGAACGAAATGCATAATTTCGATGCGCCGATTTGGAAACGCTGTCTTGCCGGAAGCCTTGTTATATCGCTTTCGGAAATTATCGTCGGATTTGTTGTGAATATGCTTCTTGGCTGGGATGTGTGGGATTATTCTTCTTTACCTATGAATCTTTTCGGACAGGTGTGTATAATTTATTCTCTGCTGTGGTTCTTACTTTGCTTTCCGGTGACGGGGCTTTGCACATGGCTTCGTCGGGCTTTTGCAGGTGAGAAAAAGGCGAGATAATATTCTTTTTCGTGCATATTTTTTTCTAACGGACAATATAAATATGACAGTAACTATCTTTTAGGAGGAAAAATTTATGCAGGATACCTCGATTTATAAGGATATTGCAGAGAGGTGCGAAAATACCTTTTATCTTGGTGTTATCGGACCGGTACGGACGGGAAAATCCACGTTTATCAAAAAATTTATGGAGGCGCTCGTTATACCGAATATTCGTGATGAGCATGAGCGCGAGCGTGCAAGGGACGAGATGCCGCAGAGCGCCGCAGGAAAGACGGTGATGACCACTGAACCGAAATTTATTCCAGATGAGGCGGTCGAAATAACTCTTTCCGACAATGCGGTTATGAAGGTTAAAATGGTTGACTGCGTTGGGTACATTGTTCCGGAGGCGATTGGGCATATTGAGGATGGGCACGCACGCATGGTACATACCCCATGGCAGGCAGAACCGATGCCGTTTGCCGCCGCCGCGGAGCTTGGTACACGCAAGGTCATAACCGAACATTCAACTGTCGGAATGCTTGTCACAACAGACGGCACTATCGGCGAAATCGGGCGTGAAAATTACGTTGACGCTGAGGAGCGAGTGGTTCGCGAAATGAAGCAGACGGGCAAGCCGTTTGCGATTATTTTGAATTCCGCCGCGCCGGAAAGTGACGCTGCAATAAGGCTTGCTTATGAGCTTGAAGAAAAATACGGTGCTCCGGTTGCGCTTGTTAACTGCCTGCGGCTTGACAGTGACGATATCCGTCATATTTTAGAGCTTGTACTCATGGAATTCCCCGTTTGCGAAATCAAGGTGAAGATGCCCGAATGGACAAGGGCGCTTGAGCCGACACATCACCTTTGTATGACACTGAATGAATTTGTACTCGAGCGTGCGGCGAAGATTGAGCGTATCGGAGAGATATCACGAATTTTCACAGAGGACTGCGAGAGCGAATATATAAAGGGGATTCGGGTTGACAGAATTGATCTCGGTAAGGGTACGGCAGAGTTGTCGCTTGAGCTTTGCGACGGACTTTACTATAAGACGGTGAGCGAGCTTTGCGGCTTTGAGATTGCGAGCGAGGAAGGGCTTATCACATTGCTTCGTGAGCTTTCGGCGATGAAGAAAAAATATGACCGGGTTGCCGAGGCGCTTGCCGAGGTTGAAGAAAAGGGTTACGGCATTGTCATGCCGGAAATCGGGGATTTGCATCTTGAGGAACCGGAAATTGTCAAGCAGGCAGGCGGTTACGGCGTACGTCTGCGAGCATCCGCACCGAGTATACATATGATAAAGGCGGGGATTGAAACCGAGATAAGTCCCGTTGTCGGAACGGAACAGCAGTCGGAGGAGCTTGTCAAATTTATGCTCAGAGAATTTGAGGAAGACCCCACAAAGATTTGGGAATCGAATATGTTCGGAAAAACGCTTTATCAGCTCGTTAACGAGGGGCTTCATACAAAGCTCGGACATATGCCGGAGGAGGCACGTGCGAAGCTTTCGGAAACACTTGGACGTATCGTGAACGAGGGAAGCGGCGGACTTATCTGCATAATTTTATAAACAGAATCGGCTTGTGCTAAAAGTGCAAGCCGTTTTTTGTATGCTTAACACCTATAAAATTATTCCGATTGAGTGTTTTCTTACATTAAAACTCACATTTATGTGAAAATCTACTTGATTTATTAATAAAAAAGCGATATAATATAATATGAGATACTTTTTGCTTCAGTAAGGAGGAATATTAAAATGCAAAAGATTAGAAAAGCTGTAATTCCCGCTGCCGGACTTGGTACGCGTATGCTCCCAATCTCAAAATCCGTCCCGAAGGAAATGCTTCCTATCGTTGACAGACCGGCAATTTCGCTTCTCGTTGAAGAGGCAGCCGCCGCAGGTGCAGAGGATATTATTATCATAACCGGACGCGGTAAGGATGCCATCGAAAATTATTTCGACTTCAATATTGAATATGAAAAAAAGCTCACCGAATCGGGCAAGACAGAACAGATTGAAGATATGCGCCGCATATGCTCGCTGGCTAATGTCTATTTTCTCCGCCAGAAAGAAACAAAGGGCCTTGGTCATGCGGTTCTGACGGCAAAGAATTTTATCGGAAATGAACCTTTTTACATACTATACGGCGATGATGTCATCGTTTCAGAAACACCGGTCTGCAAGCAGCTTGCAGATGCTTATGAAAAGTACGGTAAGCCCTGCTGCGGCGTAAAACCCGTACCGTGGGAATCCGTTTACAAATATTCTTCACTTAAAGCAGAGTCAAACGGTGATAACACCTATCTCGTCACTGATATGATTGAAAAGCCGAAGCCGGACCAGGTTTTCTCGAACCTTTCCATCCTCGGCAGAGTTCTGCTCACTCCCGAAATTTTTGATATTCTCGAGCAGACTCCTCCCGGTGCCGGCGGCGAAATTCAGCTCACCGACGCTATGAAAAAGATTGCACAGAACGGCGGTATGACCGCAGTTGATTTTGAGGGCGAACGCTTCGACCTCGGTGCAAAGCTCGGTTTCCTCATGGCTAATGTCAAAGAGGGAATCAAGCATCCCGAAGTTGGTGAAGACTTTAAGAAGTTCCTTATTGATTTCGTTAAAACAATATAATTTCAGGAGAATTACTATGGAACGTGTTTCAAAGCATAACTACTACCTCGACATCGCACAGACCGTGTCGGAGCGCAGTACCTGCCTTCGAAAGAAATACGGTGCTATAATAGTTAAAAACGATACAATTGTTTCAACCGGTTACAACGGTGCACCGAGAGGCCGCAAAAACTGTACCGACCTCGGTGTGTGTATGCGCGATAAGCTTAACATCCCTCGCGGTGAACGCTATGAAATGTGCCGCTCGGTTCACGCGGAAGCAAATGCGATAATTGCCGCTTCACGCGAGCAGATGCTCGGCGCAACACTCTATATGGCGTGTGTTGACGGAAAGACCGGCGAGCTGGTTTGCGACACCTGCTCCTGCATGATGTGCAAGCGTCTTGTAATCAACGCCGGAATTGAAAAGGTTATCATCCGTACCGGAACCGAGGACTTCAAAATTGTTGATGTGTCGAGCTGGATTGAGGATGACGACAGCCTTTCCGGAAAGTTCGGTTACTGATGCTCACTGTTCGCAAGGCAAACAGTGAGGATATTCCCTCGCTGTGCGCCCTCGAAAATGAATGCTTTTCTCTTCCGTGGAGTGAAAAAGGATTCGACGAATTCTTTTCAAACGACTGTGCGTACGCATTTGTCGCGGAAATCGACGGAGATATATGCGGTTACGTCGGTATGTATCTTATATGCGGCGATGGTGAAATCACCAATCTTGCCGTATCGGCGAAATATCGCAGATGCGGTGCGGCCACTGAACTGATTGAACGGTTATGTACTGTTTCCGGACTTGAAAAGCTGCTTCTTGACGTTCGCGAGTCAAACACGGCGGCGCGGACACTTTACGAAAAATGTGGCTTTAAAATTGACGGTATCAGACGGGGATTTTATTCGAAGCCCCGAGAGGATGCCATTCTCATGAGCCGTGAAATTCAACATTAAGGACAAATTATGCTTATACTTGCAATAGAAAGCTCCTGCGACGAAACGTCTGCCGCTGTCTGCTCTTTTGACGGCGACATACGCGAGATTCGCTCTAATATAATTGCTTCGCAAATTGAAACACATAAGCTTTACGGCGGTGTTGTTCCCGAAATTGCCAGCCGTGCACACTGTGATGCAATTTCCGGTATCACATACGAAGCACTTGAAACGGCAGGTGTTACACTTGCCGACATTGATGCAATTGCGGTAACTTCAAATCCCGGACTTATTGGTGCATTGCTCGTCGGTGTCAATTTTGCAAAGGCTCTTGCGTTTGCAAACAATAAGCCTCTTGTGCCGGTCAATCACATAAAGGGTCACGTTGCGGCAAACTATTTTGTTCATGAAAGCCTGAAGCCGCCATTCCTTGCGCTTGTTGCCTCGGGCGGACATACTTCACTGATAAGGGTGAACAGCTACACCGATTTCGAAACCATCGGACGTACACGCGACGATGCAATCGGCGAAGCATTCGACAAGGTTGGACGTGTTATGGGACTGCCGTATCCCGGCGGTGCTGAAATGGACAGGCTTGCTTCCATTGGCGACAGTGCGGCGGTGAAATTCCCGTCCGCGGCGGTTGTTGGTGATAATCTCGATTTCTCGTTCAGCGGCCTCAAGACCGCTGTTATAAATCATCTTCACAACCTTGAACAGAAAGGCGAAGATTACAGTCGTGAGGATATTGCCGCTTCGTTTACCAAAGCGGTCACATCATCGGTTGTAAAAAAGCTCGGCATGGCGTGCGACGTTACGGGGCTTCGCGACATTGTTATCGCCGGCGGCGTTGCGGCAAATTCACATCTGCGCCAATCCCTTGAAGAATTTTGCACTAAACGTAGGCTTAATCTTTATCTGCCGCCGCGTTCACTTTGCGGCGACAATGCCGCGATGATTGCGGCACAAGGGTATTACGAATACCTTGAAGGTGTTCGCGGAGATACCTCTCTTAACGCCAGAGCAACCGGTAAATAAGGCTGTGGAAAACCTTATCCGTTATCCACAGCTTGTGGAAAACTCGGTGGAAAACGCATGTTCTCGGCAATGAAATCGGTATTTTTCGGCTGAAAATGTCGAAAAAAGGGTGAAAACTTTTAAAAACGCTTGTGGAAAAGCTTGTTAAAAGATATACCGCACAAATATCTGCCTGCGGCAAACAGAGGCTAACTTTTTGCACTAAAGAAGATAAATGTGGTTATCGAAGCGGTAACAGTGTGTGGTTGTTGGGATACCGAGCGAAGGCGGAGGTGCCGGAGTGAGGCGGGCCCGACTGTCGAGAGCGTAATTTCGAAGCCTTACGCAATGCCTCTGTGAAGCGATAGCGTACAATAAAGTTTTTGCGGTAGCTTTAACACATCTTCGATGTGTCATCAAAAAAGCGACCGTAATTCTTGCACTCATAACAATGTTGATAATGTGTACATACACTTAATCATAAAAAATCTAAAAAAACGGAGATAGAAAAATGAACAACTACGAAGCAAACATCAAAGCTGCTCTCGAAAAATTTGAGGGTGTTCTTCGCTCACAGCTTGAGCGTGTCGAAAAGATTAATGCGGCGAAGGATTTTGTTGATTACGAAAAGCTTCCCGTGCTTACAATCGGTATCTGCGGCGGTGACGGCATTGGCCCGATCATCACAAAGGCAGCGCAGGACGTGCTTGAATTTCTCCTTGCTGACGAGGTTAAGGCAGGCAAGGTTGTATTCAAGGTTATCGACGGTCTGACTATTGAAAACCGTGCGGCTTGCAATAAGGCTATTCCCGACGACGTTATGGAAGAGCTTTACAAGTGTGACGTTATACTTAAAGGCCCGACAACCACTCCCCGTGCAGGTGACCCGTGGCCCAATATTGAGTCGGCGAATGTTGCTATGCGTAAGAACCTCGACCTTTTCGCAAATGTACGTCCCGTTAAGGTTCCCGACAAGGGCATCGACTGGACATTCTTCCGTGAGAACACCGAGGGAAGCTATGCGGTTGGCTCGCAGGGCGTTAACGTAACCGACGACCTCGCAGTTGACTTTTGCGTTACCACTACCGAGGGAACAAACAGAATCGCTCGTCTTGCATATGAGTTTGCACGCAAGAACAAGAAAGACCGTGTTTCTGTTGTAACAAAGGCTAACATTATCAAAACCACAGACGGTAAGTTCCTCCGTATTTGCGAGGAGATTGGAAAGGAATATCCCGAAATTCAGTCTGACGAATGGTTTGTTGATATTATGACAGCGAAGCTCGTTGACGAAAAGCGCCGCACTGACTTTAAGGTATTCATTCTCCCGAACCTTTACGGCGATATCATCACCGACGAGGCGGCAGAATTCCAGGGCGGTGTCGGTACAGCAGGCTCGGCGAATATCGGTAAGAAGTATGCGATGTTCGAGGCGATTCACGGATCTGCTCCCCGTATGATCAAAGAGGGACGCGGAAAGTATGCAGACCCCTGCTCGATGCTCCGTGCGACTGTTCTTCTTCTCTCCCATATCGGCAGACAGGATGAGGCAGACAAGCTCGAGCGTGCACTTGACTACTGTATGTTCGAGGATAAGAAGTATGTCATTACCGGACGCGACACCGGCGCAACCTGCGACGAGTTTGCGGCTTATGTAATGGAAACCGTTAAGAACCTTAAATAAGAAAGAAAAGAAGATTTGCAAAAATCACAGGAAAGGAGCTGATAACATGGCATCTTCTAAAAAAGACAGTTTCATTAACGAAGAGGATTCTTCGGCAAAAAGCCGTGTTTCACCTGCGGTAATCAAGCGTCTTCCGCGCTATTACCGATATCTGCGCGAGCTTTTGCAAAACGATATACTCCGCATTTCATCGGGCGAGCTTTCGAAGATGATGCACGTTACCGCATCGCAGATCCGCCAGGATCTTAACTGCTTCGGCGGCTTCGGTCAGCAGGGGTATGGCTATAACGTAAAATATCTTTACGGCAAAATCGGTGAAATACTCGGTGTTACACAGCATTACAATGCAATTATAATCGGTGCAGGCAATCTCGGCAGTGCGCTTGCGGCAAGTCCCGTTTTCGAGCGCCGCGGAGTTAAGCTGACCGCACTTTTTGATAGCAGTCCCGCTGTTATCGGGCGTACTATTTCGGGTTACACCGTCCGCTCGATCGACGAGCTTGAAGCGTATGTACGCGATAACGAGGTTAATATAGCTGTGCTGACTCTTACAAAGGATGCAGTGTGCGATATGGCGGAGAAGCTCGCTTCGCTCGGCATAAAGGGGCTTTGGAACTTTGCGAGCACCGAGCTTAATCTCTCGAACAAGGATGTCGTCGTGCAGAATGTCCATATGGGCGACTCGCTGATGACTCTCTGCTACGAGCTTACAAAATAAAATTTTACCGGGAGGTGAAAGCGTGAAAAAACTGAAAATCGAATACGGCGACAGTGTTTTTGCGCTTCCTCGCGGAATTTGCGGAAAAACTCTTTCGTCGGCGAACGAATTTAACTTAAAGGTGCTTTTACTCGCGGCGGCGGATGACACACTTCGAGGCGATTACGATGCTGCTGTGGGGGAGCTTTGCAAGCAGCTCGACTGCACAAAATCGGCGCTGAACAAAGCGCTTGACTTTTGGCGTGAGTTGGGCGTTATCAGCATTGTTGATGCAAACGGTGAAGCTCCAGCGGACAATTCGAAGAAAAAACAGCTTCAGTCGGAATCGCTGCCGGATTACACCGAGAGCGAAGCGGCGGATATTATCGAAAAGAACGCTGAGCTTTCAGGTATTATTGATATGTGTCAGCAGATTGTTGAAAAGATGTTTACGCCGGCTGAAGCGCAGATCGTTGTTGGACTTTATGACCATCTCGGCTTTGACGGCGAATATATAGCGATGCTTTTTGCTTATTGCAAGGACAGCGGTAAACGCTCGCTCAGGTACATAGAAAAGACCGCACTCGGGCTTTTCGACGAGGGTATTGACACCGCGGCGGCACTTGCCGAGCACATTAAACGCCGCGATATGCTGGATGATAATATTTCAAAAATCCGTACGCTCATCGGTGCCGGTGCAAGACAGCTTACGCCAAAGGAAAAGAAGGCGTTTGAAACGTGGCTCGGCGAATGGAAGCTGGATATTGCCGTGATTACACGTGCATATGAAGTGACAGTTGACCGAATCGGCGAATACAAGCTCGCTTATATGAACCGTGTGCTCGAAAACTGGCACAAAGAGGGGCTTACCACAATTGAAGCGATTGATGCTTCGTTTGAGGCATACAAAAAGGGTAAGGCGGAAGCGGAAAAGAACAAGTCCGGCTTCGAAACAGACGAATATTTTGAGGCGGCACTCGCAAGAAGTCAGCGCCGGCTCGAAAACAACAAATCGGAGAGTTAGGGGGGACATCTGTGGCTTACAATAAAGAAAATTATGCAAAAATCCGTGAGGAATTTGCAAACAAGAACCGCCTCGCAAAGGAAGCTGCCGAACAGCGCGCGAGGGAGCTTCACAAGATGTATCCGGAGCTTGAAAAAATCGACCGTGTACTCTCTGAAACGGGCTTCAAAATTCTCGGCGAAGCCATGAAGGGCAGGGACGGACTCGACGAGCGTATTGCCGCACTCAAAGAGGAAAATCTCGAGCTGCAGGCTGTCCGTGCTTCCTATCTCGAATCAATCGGTTATCCGGCGGATTACACCGCGGTTAAATATGAGTGTCCGATCTGTTCCGACACCGGCTTTGTCGGAACGAAAATGTGCGACTGTTTAAGACGTGCGCTCGTTCTTGCCGGCTACGAAAGCTCGGGAATCGGCGGGCTTATCCGCACACAAAGCTTCGATTCATTCAGCCTTGATTACTATAAACGCTCTCCCGAGGAGCACAAAAATATGGAATTGATACTTTCTGCCTGCAAGAATTATGCCGCATCGTTCGATGGCAAAAACGGCGAAAATATCTTTTTCTGCGGTACTACGGGACTTGGAAAGACGCATCTTTCTACATCTGTTGCAAAGGCGGTCATTGACCGCGGATTTGATGTTGTTTACGATACGGCGCAGAATATTCTCTCGGATTTTGAATTTGAGCGTTTCGGACGTTCGTACAGCGATAATTCTGATTCACGTACAGAAAAATATTTCGGCTGTGACCTTTTAATCATCGACGACCTCGGAACGGAAATGACCAATCAGTTCACCGTTGCCTGCCTTTACAACATAATCAACACGAGAATAAATCATTCAAAGTCTACACTGATCAGTACCAATCTCACACAAAATGAGATTCGTGACCGATACAGTGACCGTATCACAAGCCGTCTTTTCGGTGATTTTACGGTTATGCGTTTTGTCGGAAAGGACATAAGACTGCAGAAGCTCGGCGAGAACTGATTCAAAATCTAAACCGGGGAAAATTTCAGGGCGAATTTTTTATTGACAAACCCCGTTTTTTCATGTATCATTATATTAGAAATTTTATATAGGAGGAAACACCTATGAAGGAAATGAAAATGACCTTCCGCCATTACGGTGACGGCGATCCCGTTAGTCTTGAGTATATCTCACAGATTCCCGGTATGACCGGTATCGTTTCGGCGGTTTACGATGTTCCGCCCGGAAAAGAGTGGAGTCAAGAGAGTATTGCGAAGGTTAAGTCTTCCGCAAACGCTCACGGACTTGCTTTTGAGGTGGTTGAAAGTGTACCCGTACACGAGGACATCAAGCTTGGCAAGCCTTCCCGCGATGAGTATATTGAAGTATATCGCCGCAATATCAAGAAGCTCGCTGACGCAGGCGTAAAGGTTATCTGCTATAACTTTATGCCCGTATTTGACTGGTTGCGTTCCGACCTTTCGCACAAGAATGCGGATGGCTCAACCTGCCTTATCTACCGTGATGCAGAGGTTCTCGCAATGGATCCCAACACCAAGAAGCTCTCGCTTCCCGGCTGGGATGAAAGCTATACTCAGGACGGTCTTCGTGCGCTCCTCGCAGAATACAAGTCTGTTGACGAGGAAAAGCTCTGGGAGAACATGAGCTACTTCTTACACGGAATTATTCCCGTTTGTGAGGAGAACGGCATCAAAATGGCGATCCATCCGGACGATCCGCCGTGGGGTATCTTTGGCCTTCCCCGTGTTATCACAAATGCGAAGAATCTTGAGCGCTTCTGCAAGCTCGTTGACAGCGAGTGCAACGGTTTAACGCTCTGCACCGGTTCGCTCGGCGTTGATCCTAACAACAATGTTGTTGACATGATCCGCCACTTCGGCGCAATGAAGCGTATCCACTTCCTGCACGCTCGCAATATCAAGATCACCGGTCCGCGTGACTTCAACGAAACCGGACACTTAAGCGAAAACGGTTCGCTTGATATGTACGATGTGCTTAAAGCGGCGTGGGATGTTGATTTCGACGGTTACATCCGTCCTGACCACGGACGTATGATCTGGGGCGAATCCGGCAGACCCGGTTACGGTCTTTACGACCGTGCGCTCGGCGCAGTTTACCTTAACGGTATTTGGGAAGCAATCAATAAGGAAAACAGATAAAAATATGCACCGCACGGATAAAACCGTGCGGTGTTTGCTTTGCAGCAAGAATGTCGGGATGGCACAATACCTTTCGGGTATCACTGCCGCCAAATTATTCGTAAAAAAACGCTCTCGGATAAAACCGAGAGCGTTTGTGCTGTATTGGCTGTAATTATTAATACATACCGCCCATTCCGCCGCCTGCAGGCATCGGAGATTCGGGTTCCTTGATGTCGGAAACAACAGCCTCAGTGGTGAGGACAGTTGCGGCAACGCTTGCAGCGTTCTGGAGAGCGGAACGGGTAACCTTGGTCGGGTCAACAATTCCTGCTTCCATCATGTTAACATACTTTTCGTTGTAAGCGTCGAAGCCGTAGCCCTTCTTGCCGCTTGTAAGAATCTTGTCAACGATGATAGAGCCTTCGAATCCGGCATTTTCAGCAATCTGACGTACGGGAGCTTCAAGGGACTTGAGAACGATACGAACACCGGTCTTTTCGTCTCCGTCAACAGTGTCGAGAAGTGCTTTAACATCTTCGATTACGTTGAGATAAGCGGTACCGCCGCCTGCAACGATACCCTCTTCAACAGCCGCCTTTGTAGCGTTGAGAGCGTCCTCGATGCGGAGCTTCTTTTCTTTCATTTCGGTTTCGGTAGCCGCACCAACCTTGATAACAGCTACGCCGCCTGCGAGCTTTGCAAGTCTTTCAGTAAGCTTTTCGCGGTCGAAATCGGATGTGGTGGTTTCGATAGCGTTCTTGATCTGATTAACTCTTGCCTTAATATCCTCGCTGTTGCCTGCGCCGCCAACGATGATGGTGTTTTCCTTGTTAACTTTAATCTGTCTTGCGCGGCCGAGCTGGTGAATCTGGGTGTCCTTGAGTTCAAGACCGAGCTCATCGGAGATAACCTCACCGCCGGTAAGAGTTGCGATATCGCGGAGCATTTCCTTGCGTCTGTCGCCGAATCCGGGAGCCTTTACTGCGATGCAGACGAAAGTGCCGCGGAGCTTGTTGAGCACGAGAGTTGTGAGAGCTTCACCCTCAACATCCTCTGCAATGATAAGGAGCTTCTTGCCCGACTGAACGATCTGCTCGAGAAGGGGAAGAATTTCCTGAATATTGGAAATTTTCTTTTCTGTGATAAGGATGAGAGCATCATCGATAACAGCTTCCATCTTGTCTGTATCAGTTGCCATGTAGGGCGAGAGATAACCGCGGTCAAACTGCATACCCTCAACAACTTCGCAGTAGGTTTCAGCGGACTTGGATTCCTCAACAGTGATAACACCGTCTGCAGTAACCTTTTCCATAGCGTCAGCAATGAGATTACCGATAACCTCGTCGCCGGACGAAACAGTACCAACACGAGCGATGTCTGCAGTACCCTTAACCTTTTCGGAGTTAGCGATAAGACCTGCAACTGCCTTGTCAACAGCCTTCTGAATACCCTTGCGGATAACGATGGGGTTAGCGCCGGCAGCGACATTCTTCATGCCCTCATTAATGAACGCCTGAGCGAGAAGTGTAGCGGTGGTTGTACCGTCACCGGCTGCATCGTTGGTCTTGGTTGCAACTTCCTTCACGAGCTGTGCGCCCATATTTTCAGCCGCATCCTCAAGCTCAATTTCCTTTGCGATGGTAACACCGTCATTGGTGATGAGCGGAGCGCCGAACTTCTTGTCGAGAACTACGTTTCTGCCCTTGGGGCCCATTGTGATTTTAACAGTATTAGCGAGCTTGTCAACGCCTGCGAGCAGAGCGTTTCTTGCTTCGATTCCGTAAATAATATTCTTTGCCATTTTAAAATTACCTCCGAATTAATTATTCAACCACAGCGAGGATATCGCTCTGACGGACGATGATGTATTCGTTTCCGTCGCACTTAACCTCTGTGCCTGCATACTTGCTGGTGATAACCTTTTCGCCGACCTTAACGGTCATAACAACTTCCTTGCCGTCAACAAGTCCGCCGGGGCCGACTGCAACGACTTCTGCAACCTGCGGCTTTTCCTTTGCCGCGCCTGCGAGAATGATGCCACTCTTTGTGGTTTCCTCTGCTTCTACCATTTTAACGACAACTCTGTCGCAAAGCGGTTTGATAGTCATGATGTTTTCCTCCTAAATATTTGAGCCGTCTTATGACGAGCTTGTATTCATGTTTTTAGCACTCAAATGTGTCGAGTGCTAACGTACGTTTATATTGTACACTCCTAAAACACAAAAATCAAGGGTTTTTTCCATAGTTTACACTTTCGTTACAACTTATTTCCACAATATATAATTATGCCAAAATACCTCATTTTACGATAATTTTGTCACGCAGATGCACCGAGTGCTAAAAAACTCGTTCTTTTGGGGCTTGATATGGCATAGAATGTATAAAAACGAAAGTGGGCCGCATTATGCTGAAAGATTTCCTTGATTTTATAAACAGTTATTTTTTCGGGCCGGGACTCTGCGCCGCGGTTTTCCTGACGGGGTTATTCCTTATTATATATTTGAAGCCGTTTTTCATCACAAAACCTAAAAAAATGGTTTCCGCTCTGCGTTCGGGCGGGAGTAAAAACGGTGTTTCGCCGCTTCGTGCGATGACAGTTGCCCTCGCCGGAACGCTTGGAGTCGGAAATATCGCC
>JAZQXA010000103.1:0-4069 GCA_045632605.1 Candidatus Flemingiibacterium sp.
CGCTTCTTTAACCATATTTTTGGCGTTTGCGGCAGTAACTTTATGTTTTAGGCTTCGATTTTTGAAACTCCTCGTTTCACCTGCCGGGGATATAGATTAACGTCAAATCCGGCATAAAAACTAACTTTAAAACGGACGTATTTTGAGAGGGTGACAGCTGCCCCTTTTACGCTATCGAGCCGTTGGGAAACCGTGCGGAGGCGGAGGAGCCGAAGCGAGGAGGGTTCCCAACTTACTCTGTGGCTTTCGAAGCGAGTTCGAGAGTCCTGTGAAGCGATAGCGTCAAGTAAAGTTCTTTGCGGTGAGCTTTAACACATCTTCGATGTGTCATCAAGAAAGCGACCGTAATTCCCATACGCTTCGATTAGGATTCACTTCAAAAAATTGACCGTACCTCCCATACGCGACATTTCTCACCCAAAATCGAGGCTAAAGTGCATACAAAAACCGACACGTTTTTATCTGTCCCATGCTGTATAATAATGGCACAAGAACAAAAAGGACGGTAAAAACAAATGGCACTACAAAAAATTATACGGGACAGACTGACGAAGATTATTTCGGGGGACAGTGCGGAAGAAACAGAATCCGGGATTGACCTCGGGAAAATTGATGTATTACATATTGCAAAAGGCGTTGGAATGGCAGCTTTTGCGTTTATACTCGGGCGTACGGGAGCACTGTTTTCGAGCTATCCGTTTGGAATATCGCTGCTTTCGGTAACTGACAGATTTGTTCCTTATACGTATATGGGTTTGTTGATTTCGTCATTGACGGTCAGACCGTACAGCCTGGCATCGGCTGTGGTTTATACGGTAATAATTATGCTCCGATTTGCGCTTTGCCGGCTGTTTGAGGAGTCGGATAGGACGGAATGCGTGAAAGGGCATCCTATAATAAATAAACTGAAAGCCGGGCTTAAGGTGAAAAAAGGCACGGCTGGCGGTATGTTCGACGAAAATATACTGTTACGGTGTGCGGTTTCCTGTTTTGCGGCGTTTGTTTTCGGACTGTACCGGTTGATATCGGGCGGATTTTTGTATTATGACCTTTTCGGGCTGCTTGCCGGATTTCTGGTTTGTCCGATGCTGACGATGATTTTGACGGGAATGTTCACGGGGGATGAGCAGCTTTCTCGTTTTGCCGATATCTCACGGGCGGCTATACTGTTTGTAGGAATTTATTCTCTGCGTACTTACAGTATATTCGGCTTTTCTCCGGCTTTTGCGGCGGCTGTGTTTCTAACATTTTGGGCGGCATCGGTGCTCGGCGGACTTAAGGGCTGTGCGCTCGGACTTTTTGTAGGACTTGCCTGCGGTAAGATTGATACATCCGTGATTATATATTCAATTGGCGGAGCGCCTTGCATTTTGGCGATAATGGGACTTTGTGTCGGTGCTTTTAGACGTATATCACGCACTGCGGCTGTAGCCGGTGCGTGTGCGGTTTCGATAATGTTTGCACTTGCGCTTGACAGTTATGCGGTTCTTACGCATATCGTGCCGGATGTGCTCAGTGCGGCGGCGGTGTTTTTACTGTTAGCGAAGCTCGGGGCTTTACCGCGGTTTGCGCTTTTTGTAAGTGCGGATTTTGATAAGCTCGGGGAGGATATAATGATACTTCAGAAAAAGCAGAACGATACAGCTGTGAGAATGAATTCGCTCTCTGAAGCATTTGCACATCTGTCGGATACGCTTTATTCTCTGTCAGACCGTGTACGCCGCCCCGGCGTGGTTGATTTAAAGCAGGTGTGCGACAGTACATTTGAGGCGTTTTGCTCACGCTGTTCGATGCAGTCGCACTGCCTTGAACGTGACTGTATGTCAACGCTGGATGCACAGAGCAAGATTACAGCGGCACTTTATAAAAAGGGACGGGCGGAGCTTGAGGATGTACCGCCGTTCTTGCGCGAGAGATGCTTCAATATTACGGTTATAACCGATGAGCTTAACCGTGCGACGGCGCGGCTGATTGAAAAGCTGATAAAGAACGACAAGACCGAGGCGTTTGCGCTTGATTACGAGGCGATGTCAAAGTTGCTTGCCGAACAGATTTTGAAAAATGAAGCTGAATATAAAATCGACACCGAGCTTACTGCGGCATTGCGGAAATCGCTCAAATATATGGGGATGAATACATCGCGTGCTATCTGCTACGGAACGAGAAAAAAGCATATCGTGATTGGCGGTGTTGATATTTCGCGTGTACATATGAACGGCGAGGAATTGAGAGAAGCGATTGAACGAACAGTCGAAACAAATCTTAATGCTCCGCGCTACAGTATCGATGGGGATAATGTTACGGTGACACTATCATCACGCCGACGTTTCAAGGTGGAAACAGCAAAATCGACGAGCATAAAGGAAGCGGAAAAGGCAAACGGCGACACAGCGTCGGTTTTTGAAAACCGCGAGGATTATTTTTATACGCTTATTTCAGACGGCATGGGAAGCGGACGTGAAGCGGCATTTACATCAAAGCTGTGTACGGTATTTGTTGAAAAAATGCTTGCGGGCGGTAACGGGAAGGCGGTTACGCTTGAAATGCTTAACGGTTTTATTCGTTCACGCGGAACGGAATGCTCAGCGACAATTGACCTTGCCGAAATCGACCTTATTACGGGTGAGGCGTGTTTTGTGAAAAGCGGTGCAGCTCCGTCATTTGTTGTTCGCGGCGGAAATCTTTATAAGCTGCAGTCGAAAACTGTTCCGATAGGAATTATGCATGAGCTTGATGCCGAAAAAATACGTTTTGACCTTAAAGAGGATGATATTCTCATAATGCTCAGCGACGGAATAACTCAATCACTCGAGGATGGGGTATGGCTGGCGAATCTTATCACATACGAATGGGAAGACAATCTTGAAGCGATGGCAGAGAAAATTATCGACAATGCGGCGATAAACAACAGTCGCAGTGATGATATGACGGTAGTATTGGTGCGAGTTACCGCCGCAGAAGCGGAATAACGCCGATAGCTGACTTTGCGGTGTCCCACAAGGACGGCGCTAAAATGTCAAAATGTGGCTATGTGCCGCAAATTCGATAAAAACAGAACCGTTTTTTTGATGTTTTAAAGGCAATGTTACAAAAATGAGAAAATTTCACAAAACTACTTGTATATTCGACGGAAATGCGGTAAAATATTATAGGATGGATAAGAATTTGCGTTAATTATTTAACATTCTTTCCAGCCGATAGTA
Source organism: Candidatus Flemingiibacterium sp. (assembly GCA_045632605.1). Classification (GTDB taxonomy): domain Bacteria; phylum Bacillota; class Clostridia; order Oscillospirales; family CAG-272; genus Flemingiibacterium. Next base: position 3,204 of record JAZQXA010000103.1, read on the forward strand.
TTGTCAAAAAAATTTTTTATATATTTTGGAGGATTTAATCATGTCTGTTAAAGTTGCTATTAACGGCTTCGGTCGTATCGGCCGTCTCGCATTCCGTCAGATGTTCGGCGCTGAAGGTTATGAAGTTGTTGCAATCAACGACCTCACCAGCCCCAAGATGCTCGCTCATCTTCTTAAGTACGACACCGCTCAGGGTCGCTATGAGCATGATGTTACCGCTGACGATGAAGCAGGTACCATCACTGTTGACGGTAAGACTCTCAAGATCTACGCTGAAAAGGACGCTGTAAACTGCCCTTGGGGTGAGCTTGGCGTTGACGTAGTTCTCGAGTGCACCGGCTTCTACTGCTCCAAGGACAAGTCCATGGCGCACATCACCGCCGGCGCAAAGAAGGTTGTTATTTCCGCTCCTGCAGGAAACGACCTCAAGACCATCGTTTACAACGTAAACCACAACACCCTCACAAAGGATGACCAGATCATCTCCGCTGCATCCTGCACCACTAACTGCCTCGCTCCTATGGCTAAGGCTCTTAACGATGCATATGCAATCCAGTCCGGTATCATGACCACTGTTCATGCTTACACCGGTGACCAGATGATCCTCGACGGTCCTCACAGAAAGGGTGACCTCCGCCGTGCACGCGCTGGCGCACAGAACATAGTTCCTAACTCCACCGGCGCTGCAAAGGCAATCGGTCTCGTTATCCCTGAGCTCAACGGTAAGCTCATCGGTTCTGCTCAGAGAGTTCCCGTTCCCACCGGTTCTACAACAATCCTTGTTGCAGTAGTTAAGGGCGAAAACGTAACTAAGGAAGGCAACAACGCTGCTATGAAGGCTGCTTCTTCCGCTTCCTTCGGTTACA
>JAZQXA010000104.1:0-32934 GCA_045632605.1 Candidatus Flemingiibacterium sp.
TTATGAAATTTAAACGCATTTTATCGCTTTTGCTAACAGCATCACTCGCTTTATCGAGTTTTTCGCTGACAGCAATTGCGGCAGATACGTCGGAAGGCACCGGTCAGTCAAGTGCTGATTGGATCGCAAAAAGCGGTGCCGCTGTGCTTGATACGGTAACCGTTGATGAATCTGCTGTCGCGGCAGATGAGTCGGGCGATGACTACTTCTACCGCTTTTATAATCTGATCAGTGAAGGGGGCAGCAAGTACGTCTTTCCGTCAGGCGCTCTCAAAAACAATCAAAAATATGAGGTGACCTTTTGGGCTCGCGCGCTTCCTCAGATAAATGAGGCGGCAAATGCAGACTATGACCCTGCTAATGCTGATGCAACAAGCCTTAAGACACTCAGATTTAACTACGGTCAGACTTTTACCTCATTCGATGTTACATCGGAGTGGAAAGAATATAAGTTTTATTTTGTTCTAACACAAAAATACGGTTATTTCTGTCTGCAGAGTCACTACCTTGGTGCAGAGGATGTTGTAACCTTTGATGTGTGCGGCGTTTCGTTTACTCCGGTTGACAGCGCGAACACCCCAACCGCTGACAGCTTCACAGTTAACGGAACATGGGAGCCTAAATCAAATAATGATAAAATGATGACTGTCAAAAAGTCTGAAGAAGTATATAGCCGTGTTTCGGTTCCTACGACCAAAACAACCGTAACGGTTAGCGGCAAGAATTTTGCACAGACTGAACCCGATACAACGGGTATGGGCTTTATCACCTCACTTACCGGCTCCGATGACGTTACTCTCTCCCCCGGTAAGTATAGCCTCACCGGTTCATTCCGCCTTGGATGGTTTGACCATTCAAAGGTTGTTATGAAGAGCAATAACTATGAGATTGCCGAGAACAATAACAATATGGTTATGAAGGTATATCAGGGAACAGAAAATCTCGGTGAGGTTTCAATAAACCCCGATATATGGACAGATATCAGCTATGAGTTTGAAGTCACAGAACCTATCTCCATGTCGCAGGTCAAATTTGAGCTTGGCGAGATAGTGCCGTTTGACTATAAGAATCTTAAACTCACACTTACACACCTGACATCAGATGAGATCGTTTCAGGTGACGGTGAATCGCTTTATATGTCACTTGCAGGCGATTTGGATAGCTACATACGTATCAGCGGACGTGACCATAACGGAGACCATTTCGCTTATACAAATACAACAGTAAGCTGGGATTCGAGCGCGACATATGTGATCTCGTTCAAGGCGCGTACCGATGCATATATAGTGTCCGAAAATTCAAACGTAAGCTACTATCCGTCAGTAATTCGTGCCGGAACAACTAATGCCGGAAATGCTAATATCTCAAACTGGATGCCGCTTACAACAGACTGGAGTGAATTCGGTCCTTATGAAATTACCGGCTTCGGCGGCGGTATTTATTTCAAAGGCAGCGGTTGGGGCTGCGGTATTGCACCGGTTGATATCAAGGATCTAACCATTGTAAAGAAGGGTACAGCCGAAAATCTTGCAGCTAACGCTGACGGACTTTTTGACGGCGGTGCCGGCTGGAGCATTTCGCAGGACAAGAACAGCATTAAGAATTTCCTGATAAAAGAAAACAGCGCACAGTCGTATGTTGAAATCCCGGCTCCAACCGGTGAAAACACAAGCTTCAAGCTTATCGGTGACAGTGTGCTCGAAGCGGGGATATATTTAGTTTCCGGCGAATTTATGCTTGATGATATTATCGATTACAACAAGTATACTTTTGCGAGCGATGTTGAAACACTTCTGTCGGACGGCAATGCCGTGAATCTCAGCGCAACTGTTAACGGAACACCTCTTGCGGCATTTGACGGCTCAAGTAATGTTTCGGTTACCAACGACGACTGGACAGCGGCTACATTTAAGCTCGTTGTTAAAGACGGAGATAATATCAAGAAGAGTGACATTCTCTTTACAGCAGACAGCTCAGTTGCTCTTAAAGCGAAAAATGTTGACATTGTGAGCGCAAATGACGATTATTCAACCGAGTTTCTCGACGCAAACGGAGAATATCCGGCATATGCTGTTGTGGGAAATGACGGTACATATATCCGTATAACCGGACGCGACAATAACGAGGATCATTTTGGCTATACCAATACAAACGTTGCCTGGGATGCAGGTGAAACATATTTGATTTCGTTAAAGGCACGCACTGACTCTTATATCGAATCAGATAAGGTAGGATTTTATCCGGGCGTTATCCGTGCGGGAACAACCTCCTCCGGTGTGGCTAATATTGCCAACTGGATGCCGCTTACCTCTGCATGGAGCGAATTCGGACCTTATGAAATCACCGGATTTACCGGAACCGTTGTTTTCCGCGGAAGCGGACAGGGCGTTGGTTATGCGCCGGTTGACATCAAGGATTTGACAATTGTTAAGAAGGGTACAACTGAAAATCTTGCTGCTAATGCTGATGCGCTTTTCGCTGATGGCGCCGGATGGGGCATTATTCAGGATAAACCCGGTATCAAGGAGCTTTCGGTTGCAGCTCAGACCGACAGTAAATATGTGTCTATTCTTGCTGCTTCGGGTGTGAATACCTCGTTCAGCTTTGCAAGCGATGAGCTTCTCCCGGCAGGTATTTACCATATCACCGGTGAATTTACCACAGATGAGGCAATTGACTACGGTAAATATGATTTCGCAAGCGATTACGAAACACTTCTTGCCGACGGCAATGTTACTGCCTTGGGCATAAACGCTAACGGCGTGGCTCTTGAAACGCCCGACGGTAAAGCAACTGTTGATATCAATCCCGAAAGTTGGACGACTGTAACCTTCAAGCTCGTTTCTGACGGTACTCTCAAGAAGTCCGATATACTTTTCTCAGCTGATGATTCAGTTGCGCTTGGCATCAGAAACGTTAAGATTGAAAATGCCGGCTCAAGCTACAACACAGCGCTTATTGACAGCGAAGGACGTAATCCGTCCATTGTGATCGAAGACGAAGAGCGCGCATATATCCGTGTCACCGGACGCGACCACAATGAGGACCAGCTTATTTACAATACCGGTGCTCTGGGAGTAGGTACATACACAGTAAGCTTCAAGGCTCGTACCGATGAGTATATTCCGTCATCTGACAGTGCGGTTGGAACAAATCCTGCACTCGTTCGTATTATATTCAGTACCGGAGCTATAAAATATCTTCCGACACTCACACCCGAGTGGCAGGAGATTGTTTTGACAGATGTTTTCACAGTGAACGCCAACAACACCAATGTATCACTCGTTTTCAGAGGACATTACAACGGTTTTGGTCATGCGCCGTTCGATATTTCCGATTTTAAGATTATCAATAATGAAACCGGAGAAAATGTTGCTAAGTATGCCGATACTGTTGCGGAATACGGTAATAGCGGTTGGAGTGTATCTGACAGAGGTAATCCTTATAAGAGTGTTTATGCAGAGCTTATTGATACCTTTGCTTACAGCCGTACAGCTGCACCGGCGGCAGGTAATACAGAGCTCAGCTTTGTCAGCGATGAAACGCTCATTCCGGGTGTATACCATATAAGCGGCAGCTTCCGCATGACTGCGCCGGATGTTATTGACTACAATAAGTATGAAAGTGACGGCGATGTCCTCACGTTCGACGGCAATCTGATTACATCAGAAATCAGTGCCTCTGCGAGCGGCTCAAAGCTTTGCACTCCAAACGGTGCATCGAGTGTTTCTCTCAATGATTCATGGCAGAATGTAACATTCGTTCTCGACACTGCAATCGAGATGAGCATGAGCGATATCAGATTTATGCTTGACGGAGCATATGCGCTCGATTTGGCAGACGTTAATATTGAGCTTGTTGAAGCATACCGTTCTATTAGTGATGTGAATATCGGCACAGTTATAACGCTTCTTGTGCTCAAGGCTAAACAAACCAAGGAAATCGGTCTTAATGCGGCATGGTCGTCGGATGGACAGATTCTCCGCATTGTTGACGAAGTTCTCGACGAGTCAATAGGTCTTGTCGGTGACAAAAACGGTACAGCTCATAACAGCTATGTTCATATCTCCGGACGTGACCACAACGAGGACAGAATCGTTTATGAAAACAAAGATATGGATCTTGCTGCCGGAACTTACCGCTTGAGTTTCTGGGCTCGTGCAGCAAAGCTTGACAATACCGAAAAAGACAACAGCGCAGCTCCTATACGAATTTTCCTCGGTGATAACATAACATCTATTGTAAGAATTGCAACCACAATTGGCGGAACGTTCTTTAAAGACCCCAACTGTCTTGCTCTTTCGAACAAGTGGCAAAAGTACAGCTTTACCTTCAAGCTTAATACAGTTACTGACTTCAAGTTTATTATCCGCGGAAACTCTTACGGATACGGTGTTGCACCGTTTGATATTGATGCTTTCACTCTTGTTGCACTTGATTCCAAGGGTAAGCCTATAACCGGAGAGAATCTTGCTCACAACAGTGACAAGCCTCTTAGCGGAAATTCCGGTTGGTATGTTGACGATCGCGGCGATGCTGCTTTCAAGCTTTCAATTGAAACTCTTACAGAATCTGCATATATGACTACCGGTAATACTTTATCCGACACTCTTACAATCAGAAATACCGGTTCGGATATTGAAGCAGGTAAGTATTATATGACAACCAAGGTAAGACTCAGTGCGGTTGATTATCTCAAGTATGACTATTTGAATGTTGACCAATTGAAGTCGGATAACAATAAGGCAAATCTAAGTGCATCTTTTGCAGGTGCGGCTCTTAAGACAGTAGACGGTGAGGAAAGTGTAGTTGTAACTCCCGAATGGAAGATTGTAACATTTGTGCTTGATGTTCCGACAAAGAGCTCGATGAGATCAATCCGCATGATGCTTGACACTAACTGTTCACTCGATTTTGATTATATCAATATTGACACTAAAGTAAGTACCACAGATATTGATGCTGTCGGAATTGGAAAAGACGGTAAGCCGATTATGCCTCCGATTCCTCCGATAACCGGCGGTAATCTTATCGCAGACTCCGCCACTGCGGAACAGCTCGGCTACTGGAATTACGGCGATCAGACTCTTGAAGTAAAGCGTGATGAAGACGGAAATGCTTACTTCTCTGCAGGAAATATTACAGACAACACCTTTGGATTCACCTATGTTCCCGGATTTGATATCGCTGCCGGTACATATAAGTTCAGCGGATACTTCCGTACTGTAAATGAGGGCGAAACAACTCAGCTTCGTGTTATGCTTGGTGAGGATAGTTACGCATCGGCTACACTGACTGATGAATGGAAACTCATAGAGCTTACGATTGACGTTGAAAAAGACACTGCTCTTAAGCTCAAACTTCGCGGAGGCCCCAGAGTAAAGAATGTACAGGCTTATGAGTTCAAGGATCTGAACCTTGTTGATATTAACTACTATCCGTCAGGAACTGAATTCTGCGTAAACGGAAGCTTTGACGATAAAAAGCAGGCTCTCGCTAATTGGCATATTGGCCTGGGCGGTGTAGGTAATATTACTGTAAACGAAGAAGACGGAAATACTTACCTTACTGTAAGTGAGCGCGGCGACTCCTTCCATTCGCTCCAAAGCTCGATTGGATTTACCATGATTCCTGGTACAACCTATACCATCTCCTTTGATATCAGAACAAGTGTCGAAGGTGAAACCATGGACGGACGTACAAGAATCGGAACAACACCTCTTAACGGAGTAGTCATTCGTACAAATACATATGAATCTGAAAATGCTTACCTCTATGAGATTACAAACGAATGGCACCGTATTGAGCACACATATACGGCAACCGAAAAAGGTCCATTTATCATCTCGATTTTGGGCGGACCTAGCGGTGAACCCGATAATAAGGATTTTGATATTGACAATATTTCGGTTATCAAAAACTGAGCCCGATACGGAATAATTCAAAGATAGGAGATTGAATATATGAAAAATAAGCTTATATCATCTATTCTCACTGCTGTGATGGCACTTCAGTTTTTTACGGCTATGGGATCCTCTGTCAGTGCTGCGAGCGGGGCTTTTACGCCTCCGCTCTCAGTAACCGACCCAATCCCGGAAGGGGATTTGTGTGTTACCGGCACATTCAACAGCGATAGGGTTTTAAGATCAAACTGGGCCCCGAACGGTCAGACTATAACCTTTGTTGAGGATGCGAACGGCGGATATCTCGAAATGAGCGATATCATAAACTCTTATGCCGGATTTGACTATTATCCTTCAAAAATGGTTGAGCCCGGAACTTACAAGTTTACCGGATATTTCCGCACTAAAAACCCCGGTGAAATATCACTGCTTCAGGTTTTGTTCGGTTCTACAGACAGTACAATAGAAGCTGTACGTACCTTTATATATGCTGATAATAATTGGGTTAAGGCCGAGTTTTATGTAACTCTTTATAAAGAACTTTTCTTCATCAGAGTACGTGGAGGCCCATACGATGAATGTGTTCAGGAATACTGCATTGACAATTTCTCTCTTGTTGCAGTTGATCCCAAGGATATTCCTGAGGACAGCAGCCTCAGCTGCGGAGACAATCTTGGTCTTAGCATGATTGAATATGTTGAAAAGTCGTTTGCGTCGATGCCGATATCGAAGACTATTACCAAGTATGACCCCGAAAAGGAAAAACAGTATAAGGTTAACGGTATTATGATAAACCATGACCTTACTCAGTTTTTGGCTGACATCAACAGCCACAGCTGGACTGAAAAGGATATAGTAGATTATGCGCTTCAATTCAAGGGTACACACGTTACTGATTATGTAATCAACGTATTTTCCGAGGGTATGTTCTGCTATCCCACAGATTACAGCACCGACTATCTTGAACTTTTCGGAATAACCGAGCGACTCGGTACAGCGGTTGATTATACTGGCAAGTCTTACATCGATGCAGCCAATTATCTTTATAATATCATTTCAACCGACTATGTCGGTCTCTGGCATGAGTATTTCCCGACAATTGGAATCAATCCGTGGCTTTCATTCAGAATGAATGATGTTCATGAACTCTTCAATTCAATGGTTAACGGTGTGCCGAGCGGACTTATTGCGGATTTCTATTATAAGAATCCCGGACTTCGCCGCAATCCGCATCATATCGAAAAAGGTACGTCCTATACATCTTCATCTGATTATGCACTCAACTATAAGTTCCCGGAAACCCGTAAGTTCATGCTGGGCGCAATAAATGATGCACTCAGCACTTACAACACATATGGTCTCGAGCTTGATTTTCAGCGAGAGATACGTCTGTTTGGCGCCGGTCAGGAATATGAAGGCCTCGAAATTATGAATGAGTTCATGCGCGAGGTTGACGAGCTTGTAAAAATCTACGAAGAAAAGTACGGGCACAAAATAAAGATAGGAGTTCGTCTTGCTTCGGATATACAGACAAACTACGATTTCGGACTTGACGTTCTGACATGGGCTGCGGAGGATATTATTGACCTCGTTGCCCCCACCGGTCACTATACCACAACCGACAACGATATCCCCACCAAGATATGGTCATCTGCTATGAAGCCTTACGGTGTTGAGGTTGCGCCTGGTCTTGAGTCTCACATCCGTGTGTCGGAAAGTAAATTGTCAAACAGCGGTACTCATACCTTTACAACAATGGCTGCATTTGCTGCAAATGCTTTCTCGCAGGGCGCCGATAAGGTATATATGTACAATTATTTCCGCAATGATACAAAATTCAACGACGACAGAAAGTTTACTGCAACATCTGACTTCTTTACTCTTACCAACAATGAAGGCGCATGGAATCTTCTGACAACAATCGGTTCCTATGATAAGCTGATGACGGTAAACCGCCGTTCGATACTTACCTATTGTGACACATATCAGTCTTGGAGAGAATCGAATGCACAGCTTCCGCTTGCAGTTGGCATACGCAACTTTGCAACTTTGCGTATTCCCGTGGGAGATGTTCCCAAAGGAGCGGTTCTGACACTCAAATTTTCAACTTCAGATGCATCACTTAATGCCACTCCGCCAATGGTGTTCGTTAATTCAAGATCATGTAAGTTTACCGGTATGCAGACCTGCATTGGTGGATACGTTAACGATAAGCTGATGTGCTACACTATCCCGGAAGGAGTATATGACGGAACATATATGGTAGTCGAAATCGCTTCTGATGTTGAGTTTACCGTTGAATATGCAGAGGTATATCTGGAGATTCCAACCGAATAAAATGTTTTCACTTTTCAAAGGAGGAATCAACCTTGAAAGGAATAATTATAAACTCGGATGTTGACGGCATACTTCGCTACATCGGACGGGATGATGCGCTTCCCACAACCGTGAAAGATATTGCGGATTTTCCGAAGGAATTTGAGGGTACTCAGGTTACAGACTATTTTCTCAATGTATCTGAGCAAATTCTCAATTTCCCATCGGAAAAATATCAGAGCTTTATCTCAAAGTATCATCAAAAACTCGAAAACGGTACGGATGTTGACTATTCGGATAACGTATGCGCAAAAGCTGCACATCTTGTGTTTGAGGAACTTGGCGTTGACCATAATCAGATTCAGATCGACGGCTTCAGAAAAGTGGGAATCAATCCGTGGATATCCATCAGAATGAACGATGTTCACGACCGACATTTAAAGACCGGATTTAATATTCCCGATTTTTTTCATGATCATCCCGAATATCGCCGCGTACCGCCTTCCACCGCTGTTCGCACCGGCTATTTCGATACCGCTTACGATTACAGTCATCCCGAGGTTCGCGAATTTGCTTTCGGTATGATCGAGGAGTCGCTTGAGCGATACGATCCGTATGGAATTGAACTTGATTTTCAGCGCGAAATGTATCTGTTCCGCCCCGGAATGGAATATAACGGTGTTGAGATTATGAACGGCTTTATCCGCGAGGTCGATGCACTGGTTCACAGATGTGAGGAAAAATACGGACATGAGATAAAAATTGCGGTTCGTGTTGCTCCGGATATCCAGACTAATTTTGATTTTGGTCTTGATGTTATGCAGTGGGTTCGCGAGGGGATTGTTGACATGGTGATTCCGGCGGCACGCTGGGCATCGCATGACAACGATATGCCGATAAAGCTTTGGTCGAACCTTTTGAAGCCGTATGGCGTAACGCTTGCGCCGAGCATTGAAATGTGGTTTGCTCCCTATCCCACGGCTAAAAAAGTCTGGCCCGATATTACTACATTTGCGGCGTTTGCGGCAAGCGCATATGCCCAGGGCGCGGATAAGATTTATTTCTATAACTATTTCCGCGATAATATTCATCAGCATTTTGACAAGACTGCACCATTCAGCTTTGAGCCGGACATAGGTCCAAATTATATGCCGGTAATGTGGACGGTGCTTAATACCTTCGGTGATCCCGATGCCGTACAAAAAATGAATCGGCGTCATATCGTAACCTATAAAGACGTAAAACCGCTATGGGAAAACAACGGCGGAATCGGCAGACAGCTTCCTGCTTTGATTTTGGGCGGAGGTGCCTTCAAGCTGTTCGTCGGCGATATTCCCGATGGGGCGGAGCTTACTCTGCATCTTGGTGTTAAGGATATCGAAAAGATTTCTGAAAATCCGCCTCCGGTATGCGTAAATCTCACCGAGTGTGAGTTTATCGGCTGTGAGCAGGATGACCGTTTTGCCTGTGAAAAGGTTCTTTGCTATTCGATTCCCAAAGAGGCACACTCAAATATGCTCTGTCCCCGTGTTTCGGTTGAGGAGCTTACCGAGTTTACTTGGGTTGAGGTTTACGTAAAAGTTACCGATTAATTTGCTCTCTTCTTTCATTTCATTTTATTTCGGCGCATCATACATCTATATCTATGGTGCGCCGAAACATTATATCTGATTTTAAAATTCAATGTTCACACATAAAAATCACTTGTCATGTGCAATAGATAAAACAAAAATTGCAGATTTTAATTTGAAAACAACATGATTCAAAAGAATCATATTATAATATTTACAGCAGAAAAAAGGTGTATATACATAATGAAAACTGATATAAAAATGACACGTGCCTGGGCAGAAATTGACCTTGCCGCAATACGCCATAATTTTAATGTTGCATCGGAATATGCAAAATCACACGGCTCAAAGCTTGTTGCCGTTGTGAAAGCAAATGCATACGGTCACGGTGCGGTGAAGGTTGCCACTGAGCTTGAAAAATGCTGCGGTGCGGATTTTTTTGCCGTTGCCACATTTCCGGAGGCAAGTGAGCTTGCAGAAGCCGGAATCACATCACCAATTCTTATTTTAGGTGAAATACATCCATCCCTTTACGATGAGCTTGTGCGCTATTCTAACATAATACCGAGTATTTTTCACCTCGAATCAGCGCAGGCACTTTCCGAGGCGGCAGAGGCTAAAGGCGTTACAGTTCCTTGCTTTATCGCCGTTGATACGGGTATGTCGCGCATCGGTATAGTTGCTGCACACATGGATAAGGGAATCAGAACTGTAAAGCAAATAGCTAAACTTCCTGCTGTAAAGATTGAGGGAATGTTCAGTCATTATGCCTGTGCAGATCATTTTGATAAGAGATCTGCGCTTGCTCAAATGAATCTCTTTGATGATTTCGCTGCGGCTCTTGCCGAGCAGGGAATAAAACCGACTTATCTCAGTATGTGCAACAGTGCGGCACTTACAGAATCGGCATTTGAAAACAAATATGATCTGTCCAGACACGGAATCAGTCTTTACGGTTATCAGCCTTCATCTCAAACTGAACGAGTCTTGGTTTATAAGCCTGCGATTGCATTTCGTGCACGGGTTACTGAAGTGAAGGAGCTTGAGGCAGGTACAGGCATCGGTTACGGCCACACCTTTATAACCAAACGTAAAACCCGTGTGGCAACTCTTTCAGTTGGATATGCAGATGGCTATCCGCGTATGCTTTCAAACAAGGGTGGCGTCATTATCGACGAGAAATATGCTCCGATAATCGGACGTGTCTGCATGGATCAGATGATGGTTGACGTTACCAACATTCCATCGGTAAGTGTTGGTTCAATTGCAACGCTGATTGGATCGGATGAGCGTATACGTGCCGATAAGCTCGGCGAAATGATAGGAACTATTCCGCATGAGCTTATCTGCGGATTAACTGCAAGAGTTGGGCATATATACGTAAACAGTATGATTTCCGATTAAAGCAATATGTTTTTGTGAAAGGACAGTTTATCATGACAGAGCAAATTGTTAAAGAGCTTGACGGCGTTCGCGTACTTACGAAGGACGCTGAGCTTTCAATGAAGTTTGAGCACTCCCTTGCAGAGGCGGTACGTTTTCTGGAACGCAACCAGATTTGTGAGGTGGAGCGCTGGACGGCATTTGTTGATGTTTTCCGTAATCAGACCGACGGTGACACCGTGGTATGGAGAACCTGGAGAAGTGAATTTTGGGGCAAAATGATGCGCGGTGCCTGCATGGTGCTAAAATATACGGGCGATGACGGAATGTACCGCATCGTGGAACGCTCTGTTCGGGATATTCTGACAACCCAGGAGAAAAACGGACGCATTTCCGGTTACTCCGTTAAAGAGGAATTTACACGCTGGGATCTCTGGGGCAGAAAATATGTAATGCTCGGCATGATGTATTTCCTTGAAATCTGCCGCGACGGTGAGCTTGCAAAGGAACTGATATCCTCGATGTGCCGTCAGGCGGACTATATTCTCGATCATGTTGGCGAGGGTAAGCTCGATATCCGCAAGTGTGCAAAGCACTGGGAGGGACTCAATTCCTGCTCGATTCTTGAGCCGATGGTTCGTTTATACCGTCTTACAGGCGAAAAGCGTTACCTTGAATTTGCGGAGTATATCATTTCTACCGGATTTATCCTCTCCGGAAATCTTGTTGAGCTTGCATATGAAAACAAGGTTGCGCCTCACGATTACCCGATAACAAAGGCTTACGAAATGATGTCCTGCTTTGAGGGACTTTTGCAGTATTACTGTCTTACCGGAATCGAAAAATACAAGACAGCGATTGTTAATTTCGGCAAGCGTATTGTTGAGGGCGAGCTAAGTATTATCGGCTGCAGCGGATGTACTCACGAGCTGTTTGACCACACTGCCGTCAGACAGACTCAGACAGATTATGCCGAGGGTGTCATTCAGGAAACCTGCGTAACGGTTACATGGATGAAATTTGCCCAGGCGCTTTTGGAGCTTACCGGTGACGTTGCATATGCCGACTCCATCGAGCGCTCATACTATAATTGCTATTTGGGCGCTATGAACACACACCGTGTTCCAACTTCAATGGGACAGTATACCTTGATTGAGGATGTTCCGCAGGTGCTTCCGTTTGATGGCTACAGCCCTCTTGTATCAAATAGGAGAGGAATCAGAATCGGCGGTGTCAATTACCTTGAAGAAGGCAGCTCATACGGCTGCTGTGCCTGCATCGGTGCTGCCGGTGCCGGACTTATTCCGCAGTTTGCACTTTTACACTCTGATAAGGGTATTGTCATAAACTATTATGAAAAGGGCGTCATCAATACAACCACTCCCACCGGCAATCCGCTTTGCATCACTATGGACACCGAATATCCCTATGACGGCAGGGTGAACATTCAAATTAAAACCGAAACGGACGAAGAATTTGAGATAAAGCTCCGAATCCCGGCTTGGTGCGAGAAAGCCACTGTTACCGAAAGTGGTAAAACCATACCGGCAACTCCGGGATATGCCGGCATCTGCAAGAAATGGAAGAGCGGCGATGCTTTGACGCTCGAGCTTCCTATGACAGTCAGGAGAACACTTCCGCCTGCCGGAGCCTTATATGAGGACGTATTCGCGGCGTATATGCGCGGTCCCATTGTTCTTGCGGCAGATAAGAGAATTACCGATCCCGATGCCGTTCTCGATATTCTTTGTGATGAAAACGGATATGTGGATTCAAAGCCTGCTGAATGTCCGGAGATACGTGACTGCAAGCTGTGTGTTGAGGTATCACTCACTGACGGCAGCAGGGTGCGCCTGATAGACTATGCTTCTGCCGGAAAAACATGGACAGAGGAATCGCGTACCGGCGCATGGCTTTATCGAAACGCGCGAAACTAAAATCGTGACTTGACCGCATCTCTCAAATCCCGTGCGCTGCTTAAGCTTTTAAGGTCGAGAGATGCTCCAGAAATATAACAAAGCGCCGCTTAACAAGGTTATCTTGTCAGGCGGCGCTTTATTTTTGTTTGGTACGGTTTAGATATATACGGCAGATGACATAAGCTGTGCCGTATATGTCAAATTATTACTCTTGTTATAAAGAATTCATCATTAGAGGTGAACTGACAGTTTCCACCGAGCTTTTCGGCCATATAGCGGATGCTTTGGGTTCCGTAGCCGTGCCCTTTTTTAGTGGACATCGGAAGTCCGTTTGAAAAGACGGGCTTTTTATTTATGGGGTTTTTTATGGAGAGAAGAAGCTTTCCGTTTGCCGCTTTAAGCATCAGTGAAACCGTACGCTGCTCTTTTGGAAGCTCACATACTGCATGAAGCGCGTTATCAAGCGCATTTGAAAGTATTGACGAAAACATAATCTCGCTTGTAGATATGTAATCAACGCCTATGGAGTGGTTAAACTTAATTTCATTTGCCTCGCACTTTGCATCAAAGTCTGCAAGCACGTAATTTACAGTATCATTTGCACAAAAGCGTTTCGGCTTTGTTCTGTCAACCTGCTCGCTGTAAGATGTTATCATATCTCTTGCGGTGGCTTTATCATCTGTGTCAACGCATACTGCAAGTGTACTGAGAAAGAGCCGTAAATCGTGACGGAGCATACGTATTTCGTGTTCACTTCTTTTGATTGCTTCGAGCTCCTTGGCTTGCTGTTCGACTGTGATTCTGGTTATCTGCTCATTGCGTTCAGCATCGGATTTTTTCTCATATTCCTTATAGTATACAATGCAGAACACTGTAAACGTAACACAAAGGAAAAACGGCAAAAATTCTGCGGCGATACGGTTATTGTCGAGCCATATGCTTGTATAGACAACAGTGGAATAATCGAATAAATAATAAGTTATCGGAACAATGGCAAATATACATACGCTTTTTATATCTTTATTGAATATTTCCGAAAACGAATGCGACAGAAATTTAAGTGCCACAATGAAAACGCATATCAGAACTGCAATTCGTACGCAGTATTCAACAACTTTATTATCGGATATAGCATAACTCAGAACACCGAACCATTTTGCAGGCTGGCAGAAAAGGTATGCTGTGAAAACCGAAACTAAAGCGGTGACAGGGCGTTTCTTGAAGAAAAAGACAAGAAACAGTATAAGCGGCAGATGCGCGATAAAGGGATATATTTTCCAAATTACCGGCTCGCTGAAAACTAACTGAAGTACGCCTTGAATTCCTCCGAGCAAGAGGCAGAAAAGCAGTATTACAGATATGTTTTTCTTTGAAAACGAAATGTTTGCAAAGCTTGCCGACAAAAATACGCCAAACAGCAGAACTATAAAACCGTGTATCAATACCATTATGGATTCAGTCATTATGCTTCGCCAGCCTTTCCGAAAGTTAATTCAAAGTATGCCGCTTCAAAGTCCTTGTGAGCATTTCTTGAAATGGGTATACGGTATCCCGAACGCATTGTGATTTCCTTTGGCGTGTATTTGCTTATACGGAATATATTGACTATATAGCTTCGGTGACACTTGAAAAAACCGTCGTGATGCGTGAGCTTGTCATCGTAGATATAAAACGGCTCACTCGACTGAATTTTACTGCCGTCGCTCATAACAAAAATTACGTGCTTACCCTGCGCTTCAGCATACTCTATACTGCGAAGCTCGGTGCGGTGTACGGCGAGAGTATCTTTGATAAGTATATATTTTGTATCATCGGAAATGCTTGAATACAATTCGTCAAGGGCAGCGTAAAGTTTGTCACGGTTGATGGGCTTTAGGAGATATCCGTTTGCATGAACCGAATATGATTCGATTGCAAATTCCGGTGAGGATGTGAGAAATACAAGTTTTACTGTTTTGTCGCTTTTACGTATTTGTGCAGCGGTGTCAATTCCGTTTATAAGAGGCATTACTATGTCGAGCAAAATAATATCAAACGGGTCATTGAAGTGAGCATCTATAAGAGAATCGCCATCGCTGAAAAGTTGGATAACTATATCCTCTGAATCCTTTTCCCATGCAGACACCAATAAATTTGCTTCTTTCAGAAAATCCGTCATATCGTCGCAAATTGCAATACGCAGCAATAAAATCCCCCCTTTAATATACCGTGGAATATATTTAACAATATAATTATATCAGATAAAATGATAATTTTCAACGGTTTGCGGTGCATTTCATGCCGTGGAATATACATTTCATTCCATCCCGTTTTTTGGGCTTAAATATATGGTATAATTTATTTTATCATACACATATTTGGTGCTTTAACTGTGTGGAGGGGGACATGAATACTGAAGTTAAAGATACGGATAATGTTCGTGAGGATGTCAAAATAACCCGTTTTACAGCGTGTGAGCATTTCTCCAATCGGCAATGTCTTGTAAAGCCGATAACGAACTGCTGGTTTTGCAAATATGCATATTTCAAAGAACAAAAATCGGGAATAGCCGAGGTCGGGGTTTGCAAATACCCCATAAGACAAACTAATTAGCTTGTTGCGAAAGAGGTGACTAACACGAAACTTAAATTTATTATTTCAGCCGCAATAGCCGCGATGCTTCTCTCTTTGCCGACTGTGGCGGCTGATGTGAATGAGCCGTACGCAGATGCGCTTGCAGAGCTTGGACTTTTTAAGGGAACGGGTAATGGCTATGAGCTGGAGCGAACCACGACAAGAGCAGAGGCGATAACGCTGCTTGTCAGGGTTCTCGGCAAGGAGGATGAAGCTCTGTCGGGCGAATATGAGCATCCTTTCACGGATGCAGGCTGGGCGGATGCTTATATCGGCTACGCATATGAGAACGGTATCTCAAAGGGGATGACGGCAACAGCATTCGGTTCGTCCTTGCCGATTGACCACAATCAGTATGCAACACTGCTTCTTCGTGCAATGGGGTATTCTGATGATGTCGGCGGACAGTTCAGGTATTCGGGAGCGTATGAATTTGCGCTTCACAAGTTCGCAATAGAAAAGGGGTCAGACACTTTTACGCGGAGTGAGCTTGTAAGGCTTACATATGCTGCACTTAATACACCGCTTTATAACTCAAGCAAAACTCTTGCCAAAGACCTGATGTCAAAGAAAGTGTTTACACAGAGTGAGCTTACGGCGGCAAAATGGAAAATACCTCGTGAGGAACAAACAACGGCAGTGCTCATATATTCGGTAGCATCCGACCTTGAAAGTAAGCTCGGTATGCTTTCGATGGACATTGACGAAATACTCGATGCACCGACGGGTAATATAGAGATACTGATGCAAACGGGCGGAACAAAAAATTACCGTAACACTCTGCTTCATGACGGAAAAACACAACGGTTTAGAATCACGGATGATTCTCTTGCCGATATTACCGTGCTCGACGGTGTGAATATGTGTGAGCGGCAAACGTTTAAAGATTTTCTCATATATGCCAGAGATAACGTGGTTGCAGACAGATATGTGCTTGTTTTCTGGGATCACGGAGAGGGAACACTTGGCGGGTTTGGACGTGACGAGCTGAACGGCAATGCTTCGCTTTCGATTTCAGATATGAAATCGGCGCTTGAGGCGTTCGGAAAGAAATTCGACCTTATAGTGTTCGATGCCTGCCTTATGGGAACGGTTGAAACCGCTTATGCACTAAAAAACGCTGGCGAATATCTGATAGCCTCGGAGGATATCACTCCCACAGACGGAATTTACTACACAACATGGCTGAATTCTCTTTCGGCAGACCCGAAAATTTCAACCGAGGAGCTTGCAAGGCTTATCGTTGATTCGTTCATTGTTCATTCACCAAAGGACAGAGAGGACGTGATGATGTCGGTTACACGGCTTGATAAGCTCCCGATGCTGACAGACGAGGTTTCTCGGATACTTGAAAAGCTAAGTAGCGGAGGTTTTACCGAAAAACTCTTTGCGGCGGAGCTTATCCCATACGGAGAGAACGGCGGCAACGACCAATACGACTTGCTTGCCGTATTCGATGCGGTTGATATAGATATAAGTAATCTTGCAGTGGCACTTGAAGGTACGCTTTACTATAAGCGCAGTGCCGCGGAGGGCAAATACAGCGGACTTGCGATTTATCTGCCGATTAAAAGATCAAGCGATTACGCAGATGTAAGAAACGATTTATTGAATGCGGAATATCCCGAAGGGGCGATAGCCGCACTTGACACAATAAATGAAACAAACGGAGGTTAACATGAAAAAAAGATTATTGGCATTTTTATTGGTTGTTGCGCTTCTCGTGCCGACTTTGACGTCAATTGCAAGCGCAGTGCCGACGTCCAACTATAAATACAGATTCAGAATATCTACACGCGATGAATCCAATGCAGGAACAAATGCATCAATTTATGCAGGATTCCAGACATATAACGATGGTCTTCGCCGTGTTCACTTAGATGACCCTGATTATGATGATTTTGAGAGAGATTCAAAACATAATTATTATATTGAGTTAAAGACGTATCCCTGGATGATAAAATCCCTTCACGTTCATCAGGGTGACAATAAAGGAGCTGCATCCGACTGGAAGCCAGGAAATATTGAATTTTGGCTTCCGACAGTATGGTATCCCACCACTCCCGACCTCACCGACGGTATTGCTCATTACATCGGCGGCACGTGGGATGGCGGAGACGTATGGGAAAAGGATATAAGCTCCTTCACAAAGAGAAAAATCACCTCGCTCGGCAGCTACGATAGTTGGGGACAGAGCATTTATCTCGGAAATGACACGAGTGGCACACTTTCGCTTACATGGAATGGTAATATAACCGACCAGTACGGTACATATAATCCCTTTGGTCACGACGATGCGCCGTCCCTCTCGTTTACAAATCAGTTCAACACCGGAACGACTACACTGTTTACAAGCAATTTCACATATCCCGCCTCAGACAAGTCGGCAAACCTCAGTCTTTCTTATGCTACCATCTACGATGAGATGGTAAACAAGGGAATCGGTAAGGCTACGCTGACCTTCAAGCTTTCGATTCCTGCTCGTTCAACAGAAGCAGGTACTCACTTCACAGCGGGCAGCGAAAATCACACTCACACCGAAACAGTTACCATTTACCGCAAGTGCTTCGATATCGGTAATGTAAGCTATTCCGAAACTCCTGTTTTTACAGCACGCAAGGATAACGACTTTTTGAACAGCGGCAAGAGAAATGTTACGATTACGGTTTCTCCCACCTCGCTTCACTGCTCGTCCTCGATATCCGACGCGGGAATTAAGACACTTGTAAGCAATTTCACCTGTAATGCTGCGCTTTACAGCGGCAACGGTACAAGCATCAAGCTCGCCGATTTAAGCTACGCTCCGTCAAGCGACGGAAAGAAGATCGTTTTCACCGGAACCGTTCCTGCTGACTTCACAAGCAACGGCGCAGGTGTTAACCTCTATCTCACCAATGTTTCGACAAAGTATAACAACGTAAAATATCTGCTCAACAGCGGAAGCACCACATGGAATTCTTACATATCCACTCTCAAGGTGGACACTGTTAAGCCCACCGTCAGCATTACAGACAGCGACGGTATCGCACTTGATATTTCAAACAGTATCGCAAATTCGCACACCTTCCATGTATCCGCAAGCGAAACACTTTATAAGTCAAACACGGCTCCCCACCCGGCAGACGATGAGGCTTATCTTAACTATTCGCTTCTCTTCGGTGAAACCAAGGTTCCCGTTAACAACTATAACGGCGGAAACGGCTCTTATCTTAATGTAACCGTTCCGGTTTCAACCGCAACTCTTCCTGACCTGCCGATAACACTCAAGACTGCAACCGCATCCGAGGGAGTTTACACGCTTTCATTCGACGGTTACGACGATGCAGGCAACCTGATTCTCAATAACAGAATTGAAAACGTTCTTATCGACTCGGTTGCCCCGAGATATACGCTTGTTGAAAACAAGTCATATCAGGATGCGCAGAAGATAAAGCAGACCGAATACAATTTTACGCTTGACGATTTCTGTAACTCATACAAAAATACACTCGGCGCATGGTCAAGACTTTACTATGTATTCGTCCCGAACGGACAGAGCGTCCCCACCTTTGACGCGGACACCGTAACCGGCGAAATTACAACAACCGTCGGCAAGTGGAATTTCGTTGAGGCGGACGAAAACGGCGATTTGGCAACGATTCTTATTTCTGTCGGACTCAAGGAGAGCTTCCTCGGCGATCTCTATATCCTGACAAAGGACAGCGTTGGCAACTCAACCGAGGTTATAAAGTTTGCCTCTGACCTCAGAATTTATAACTACGAAACCACTGACACAATTGAAACAAGCTCAAATCTTGTTCCGAACAAGTCATTCGACATTTCGTTCAAGGAAACTGTTGACGGCATCAACGGTATTTACAAGACCGAGTACCGCTGGATTCCCGTTTCGGCAAATGCCGAGCCGCTAACACAGAGTTACATCGTATATAACGGACAGAATGTTGGTTCGGGAGTGCAACACGGTGATGACGGTATTGCAGTTACGCTCAACGGTACATATAAGCTCGATTATAAAGTAACTGAAATAAGATCGGGCAACACGGTGACATTTGAGAAAAATTATATTTTTGATAATCTTGCTCCTAATATTGATGTATCGTGGGAGAGCATATATTCACAGCCGCAGAGAATACAGCAGGCGACTGTTATAGTAAGTGATGTTTCAGGCGTAAAAACTGCAGAATATCAGATATATACAAATGACGGTACGCTTGTCGGTGCGGGTTCGCTCACGCCTACCGTCGGCGGTGACGGAAAGATTGGTGTTCGCGAGAGTATTAAGCTTCAGCCTGAGGAAAACGGCGTTTATTATCTCGTAATAACCGCAAGCGACGTAAATGACTATGTGGCAGAATATACTGTCCCTGACAGCTTCTCGATTCGTGCGACTAAGCCTACAATTTCCTCTGCCGGTGACGATATCGCGGTGAAGCTCGACGGTGTTTCGGTAACTCCGTCGCAGGATTACACCGTATATCTTCAGGTTGTCGACAATATGATATGTGCTGATGCACTTACGTCAAATCAGTTTGTTAAATATCAAGTTTCAACCGACGGCATCAACTACGGTCCGTGGACAACACTTGATGTGCCGATGGATGAGTCAAGAAATTACCTTTCACAAAATTCTGTGATAATATCTCCTGTGATGCTTACCGAGGGCAAAAACACGCTTTACTTTAAGGTTGCCTGCGCGGAAAGTGGCAATACTGCCGATCCCCTGACTTCTCTTGTGAGCGATGTTTATACTTACGATATTATATATGACACAACCGCTCCGAGCTTTGATACAGAATACAGTACATCAAGTCCCACCAGAGAGGATGTTACCGTAACTGTGAATGTAAGCGATGCAAACGGTATTACAGAGCTTTCAATTTCAAATTCGCTTGTATCCTTCGTAAAGGAAAGCGACATCAAGTATATCCTTACCGTAAAGCGCAATGTTGACACAGAGGCTATACTTTCGGATGCGGTTGGAAATGAAGTTCGTGTTCCGATTTGTGTGACCAACATCGACAAGGATGCTCCCGAAGTTAGTGCTTCAAGCGAAGCTTTTGAGCGCGGAGAGCGTACCGATGTCAACATGACGATAATTGTTGAGGACAAAAACTCTGTTATAACCAATTTTGCACTTGTAAAAGACCCGAGTGCCGACAGTGTTATCGGTGAGGAAGCATTCAGCCTTTACGATGAGAATAAATCGAAGTTTACTGTCGAAAAAACTTCCGCAAACGGCGTTACGGAATATAATATGATTCTTCGCGGACTTGACGGAAACTGGGGCCTTGCCGTTATGAGTACCGATGCTCTCGGAAATGCATATGTGCTTCGTCCGGAGGATAATGCGTTCAGTATGACTGACGCAGAGGCAGAGATAATCTCCTGCGTAAGCACTCCCGAAATAACAAAATCGATTGCAACAGTATCTCTTGACTTTAATGTGCCGCTTGCAGTACTGAACCCATCACTTGCAACCGGAAGCGATGACTCTGAAAATGAGCAGCTTGCAGCAAAGCAGACTAACAGAAATTATGTAAGCTCGATTACCAGAACCGTAAGCGATAACTTGGAACAGAAAATTTATGCGGTTGACGAGGCAAACCGTACATATACTCTCACATTTGCTTCCGATTCCACATTTATTGAGGGCTTTAAGCTTGTATACGACCTCTATAGGAACGGCGAGATAGTCGAAAACGGCTCGTTTATATCCTTTGAGAAAGACGATACCGTGGAGCTTGTTGTAACAAGCAATCCCGAATATGAGCTGCAGACATTCGACATTTCAGCGGCTGTTCTGAATGGATATATTTTCAATGAACAAAAATCCGAAATTTATACTCCCGAAGCAGTTGAAACAGCAGCCGAGCCTGCTGAAACCGCAGAGGGCGAAAATGCTGACGTCGTAGAAGACACGACTACAGCGGCAGAAACCGATGGAAATCAGCCTACCGTTTATACAAAGCTTGTTTTCACCGCCGTTCATGACGGTTCGTCGGAAAAGAGCGTAAGCTTTATTTCCTACACCGCAGAGGGCATTGAGGATGAGCGTTATCAGGATGAGGTAATTGCTACCTCGGTATTTGATGAAACCGTTCCGACTGTTTCATTTAAGGCTGATATTGCAAACGGTGTTCCCACAAATCAGAATGTTACCGTAAGCACTGCATTCGGTGATGCTGAAAGCGGTATTGCATCTGTTGTGAGAATCGTTGACGACATCTCCGAGAATCTTGGAGCCAAGACCTCTGACAGCATTGAATTCAGCGAAAACGGCAGTGTTACATATATCGTTACCAACAATGCCGGTATGACGTATGAAGAAACATACACCGTTACTAACATAGACAAAACTCCCGTAATCGAGGGTGAGCACTACACAGTTTCTTACTACTACGAGAATTACCTCGGTAAGTGGAAGCCCATTACTGAAGGTAAATATTACCGTGCGGTAAAGGCCGTGGTGACATTCACCGATTCCGATAAGGATGTGTTTGTAACCAATAACGGTACGCAGACCGAAACAATACTTACAAGCGAAAAGAACACATTCACGTTTGAACTTTCCGACAGTGCAGGAAATACTACAGAAAAGGCAGTTTCCTATGAGCTTTATGACAACGACGGCGGCAGCATCGAATGGTCACTTTCAAACTACAACAAGACTAATAAGCCCGTTACTGCGTTCGTGACTATCTCGGACAAGGATGACGTAAATGAGATTGTTTATGCAGAGGTTAGAAATGCCTCAGGCGAGCTTATCGAGTGGAATGATGAGATTCTCGGAAACGAATACAGTGCCGTGCTTCCTCTCTCCGGTAACTATACTGTAAAGGCATACGATGCCGCCGGAAATGAGTTTGCAACACAGATTACCGTTTCCAATATTGACATCACCAAGCCTGAAATCACCAGACTTTCTTACAGCACTCCTCCGAGCGCGATTACAACAAGAAGTGTGCTTGTAAAAATTGAGGAATTCTCGAAGTCCAACGTCACAGTGACCGGAATTGAACGCTCCGAGAGCCTTGATCAGTATGATGTAGTATATACCCCGGGTGCAACTGAAATAAGATTCAAGAAGAGCGGATATGTCAGCGTATTCTACATTGACGATTACGGCAATGAGGGCGCAAGCGTTATCAGCGTTTCCAACATCTATTCAGAGCCTCCGGCACTTGAAGCCGTAGCAACGCTCGCAGAGGATGAGCTCAGTGTTGATATCTCCTTTGTAAAGCAGCTTGACGAAAACGGTATGCCCGTTGATATTTACCGCGAGCTTTCCGACCTCTCGGTGGTTTATGACGGTATTACCTATACCACAGACAAAACATTTACCATTAAGCAGAACGGTGATTATACGTTTACCGTTTTTGATAACTCCGGTACTTCACAGACCATCAGCCTAAGTATTACCGGTATTGATGACCGCGCTCCGATAATAAAGACAGTTTCCTGGAGCTATGAGTATCTTGAAGAAAACGGCGGAGTATGGGAAAAGAAATTCTTTGAAAAGACACTTGAGATAGGCAAGGATACAAGCGGAACAGAAGCAGGTTATACGGTTGGTCCTGACATTTACAAGACCACAAACAGAGATGTAACCGTTACGGTTGTTACCGATAAGGATACCTCCATTCTCGGAAGCAATGACATAAAGAGTAAGTCAAACAGCCTTATTTATGCTGAAAACGGACTCTTTACATTCAATCTTGCAGCTGTAAACGGTACGGTTTCCTCTTACGGTGTTGATGTTGAAATCATAGACAAAGAGGCACCCACACTTACATTCGAGGGAACTAATGAGCTTATTTTCATCGAGGGTATGACGAGCGGACGTGACCCGGAATTTGCATACGACAAAGCGAAATTCTATGATTTTGAGGCGTATGACGTATTCCAGGGAGTACGCACAGACATTACCGACCGAGTTGTGATAGACTTTGGTGACTTTAATCCCGATGATATCAGCGCAAACGTCTTCGACCGCACAAAGCCGTATACTGTAACTTACACTGTGTATGACGGTGCCGGCAACAAGACCGAAATCCGCAGAACAGTAAGACTTATCGGCTTCTACGATACTATCGCTCTTATCAACGGTAAGATGCCCAACAGTGCAAATGCTATCACCGTTGACACTGATGATATTGAAATAAGCCTCAAAAACTTCGGCGGTGTTGCTTATGCCAAGTTTGCAAAGGGAATATTCACTATGGGTCAGATGAAGACTCTCGGCACGCCTCTTACTGCGTACAACGGCAGATTTGTTGCGCGTGACCTTGAGGACGGTTGGTATACCGTTTTTGTTCAGACCGATAAACGTGATTACTTTACCATTACGGTGTTTGTTGACGCCAAGCAGTGAAAGGAGTAACAAATGAAGCTTTCTAACAGAATTATATCACTTCTGCTTGTAATCTTTATGATAGTGCCGGTACTGACAGAGGGTGCGGCGGCTATCGGTATCGAATCTCTGATAAGCGGAAGCGTATATATGATTGCAAACGATTATATTCGTTTCTCATATGATGCGGATACGGGCGCATTCTCCGTCGAAACAAAAGACGGACATCCTCAAAAGTCTTTTGATAACAATATTCCGCTTCTCTATAATGAGGCGGCGGCAAGAAGCAACGGTACGTCATATACAACGGTACGTATCGACGGCAAGGACTACATATTCGGACAGGACTACAGCTATTTCGGTATCGAAACCGACCTCTATACCCCCGTTATTTCAAACGGGGGCAGGGTGATGAGCGTTTCGTGGGGTGTTAAGGGATATCTTATCACACAGACCGCTGTAATTTCCGAAACCATTGACAGCGACCTTGCAGGAAACGTCGGTATCGGTTATACAGTCGTAAACATGAATGCGACAGCGGGTACTGTTGGTATCCGACTGCTGCTTGACAACGCACTTGATTCAAAGGTGGATGCACCTTATGTTATCAACAGTGAGATATTCTCTCCGACTATCGTTGAAACGGAATATTCCGATGCGGCAGGAGATATGCCCGAGCAGCTCACATATGTGGATTCTCTTGCAAACTGCAAAAAGATGGCATATGCGATGCTCAAGGGCTGGAGCGGTGAAACTGATACCACTCCCGACAAGGTAATCGTAGGTCACTGGGCAAATCTCGCAAATACGAGATACGATTACATCCCAGACGAAAACTGTGATTTCTCCAACTATTCAAACGTATACAGAGTTCCCGACACAGCAACCGCAATTTATTGGACTGAGGAGAGCATTGCGGCTGGCGGCTCGAGAATTATGGAAATGCTCTACGGTATAGGAAACTTTACCGCAGATTTAAGCGATGAACATCTCGGCGTCAGCGTTAATATCCCCTCGGTGAAGCTTAATAATGCCGGAAACGGATATCAGAATAATGGTGAGATTGAGCTTATTGTAACGGTTGACAACAGCGTTGACGGAGCGGTTGACCTTATAAAAGCACAGGTTGACATTTTCCTTGAAGACGGACTTACATTTAAGGATTCCGGAATTTCCGAAGCAAGCTTCACATACGGAGAAATCCTCGGTGAAGAAATCCTTAATATGGGTCTGCCGGTTGGTAAGGTTGAAACCATAAAGAAAACCGTTGTGGTTTCGCCGGAAGCAAATCTTACGTCAAAAAATATTTCCGTAAACATTTCGGCAACTGAGCTTGCCGGCGAAAACGACTGGGTTCAGACAACATATTCATCGCAGAAAAATGTGCTTGTTCCCGGCGTTGACGGTGTACTTCCCGATGTTAAGATGACCTCTGTTTCGCCGAGAATGGTGTATACCGAGGGTGAAAAGAATATCACCGTTTCGGGTGACATGGAGAGCCTCAAAGCACTGAAGGCATCGACCGGATGGGAGCTTTATCTTATTAAAGGTCTTCATAAGGTAAGAATTGACAAGAGTACAATTGCTTTCCCGAACGATACATACAAAACAATGACCTTCTCAACCGACGAGGAGCTTTCAGTCGGTGATTATAAGATTGAGTTCCATTTTACAGACAGACAGCTCAAGGATGAGCTTACAAACAAGATAATTGCGGCTGAGGCACTGACTGTTTGTGATGACTCAAACTTCCGTGCACAAAGCTACGGTCTTGTGGCAATGGTTCGTTTCGAAGAAAAAGGCTATCCGGTTTACGATTTTGTTTCGTTCATAAACGAGGACCAGCTTAATATGTTTGAGTCGGGTGAAATGCCCATGCGCGGTCTGAAGCACGACTTAATCACATTTGATGATTCGAGTGAGATAATGGCTGTTGTCAGAGGTAAGATTCGCGTTATGAAGGAGGGCGATAAGGTCTTCTATCAGGCGAATACGACTGATGGCGATGTAACTATCAATAATCTTCTTGTATATGACGGTGCAGAACCGCTTACTATGTCAATTGAGGGCGATTGGTGGAGTACACAGAAAGACAATATTGCCACCATTGCAGGTAACGGAAGAATTAAGGTTATCGGTTCGATAACCGTTTGGCATAACGGTTGGAGTCTTGAGGGAAAAGACGGTGTAATGAGTACCCTCGAGGCGGAGGAAGATGAAGAGGCATTCATTCTTCAGCTTGGTGTTGGCGGTTCGATAATCCAGTACATCGGCGGACTTCTCATTGACCTTAAATACGGCCAGCTTACAAGGGACGATAATCTTTACGGAATCAGCTTTGGCGGTAAGGTTACAATACCGATAAAGGCTAAGGCGAAAAATGACTCACAGAGTAACCAGAATTCTTCTGCAGACGGAAACAAGCCTGCAGACGGAAACAAGCCTGCAGACGGAAACAAGCCTGCAGACGGAAATAAGCCTGCAGACGGAAATAAGCCCGCAGACGGAAACAAGCCTGCAGACGGAAACAAGCCTGCAGACGCAAACAAGCCTGCAGACGGAAATAAACCTGCTGAAGGAAGTAAACCTGCTGAAGGAAATAAAACGGACAGCGGAAACACGGTTGGTCTGACCAAACCTTCCGGAGATAATCCTCCGAAACTTACTGTGACAACCTCCGACTCAAAATTAGGAAAATATGTGAACGAACTCGGCACAATAAAAGATGAACCCGATGACGGCGAAATAACTGCTGAAATTGAGGATATAATCTTCGGCCACAAATCCTATAATGAGGAAACCGGCGAATATGAAACCGGATTTGTTGGAATTAATACTTCGCTTGAAGTCAAGCTTCCGGCAGATGTTCTCGGAGGAGTTTTTAAGAATAAGTTTGGTGTTGAGGCAACTGTCAGCATTAACACTATTGACAAAGAGTTTGGAATAGACTTCGGTCTTTCTGTCGGTGATGCATTTGAATGTGAGATAAATCTTGCTTTCAAGCAGATTACAAGAAAGAGTGTTGAAGCGTACTATCCCGATGTTATCAAGCTCTATCTCGGCGGCGATTTCATAAGAATTCCGTTTTTCGGTGTTCCGGGAACATTTATCACCGGACTCGGCGGCGGTGTTTCCAATCTTGCTGACACACTGAAAGACAAGGAACCCGATGCAGAAATTGCTCCGCTTACAATTGAGGTTCGTCTTGACCTCATCTTTGTTGAACTTTTACAGGGTAAATTTGAAGGTAAGTTCAGCAGTGAATTTGTTGAAATCAAGGGTGAGCTGACACTCAACAATGACGATGACGGAAAGATACTGAAGGTTGAGGCAGGCATAAATATCCGGTGGAAGCCGGCTGTAAATATTAATATTTACGGAAACGGTACACTGCTTCAGGGACTTATGAAGGGCGGCATATCAATAACCATCAAGAAGGATTACTTCTATGTATACTATTATGCAACCTTCGGCATTCCCGAATCAGTACCGCTGATTGGCGGTATGGAGCTTGGCGGCGTTGAGGCGGCAGGCTCAACCGATTTCATCGGTGCTAACCTTAAAGTTATCGGCATCAAGTTCGGTTTCATCTATTATTGGGGCGGTGATTTCCATATCGGTCAGGGAATTGACCTCTCCGGCAGAGGTGATGCTGTAAAGGCAATTGATACATCGTATTTTGACGATAACGGAAATTATGTGCAGTGTACAGCGCTTTACGGTACAAACCTGCGCAGACTTACCTCAACCAAGAGTGAAAGCGGAAGAGCAGGAAGCGTTATTGTAAAGAAAAACTTTGACCCATCTTGTGAGGATGCGCTTCTCATTGAAGTTCCGTTTGACGGAGTTAAGCTTCCCGTTGCCGAGGAAATTATTCTCCTTACTCCCTCAGGCAAGCAGATTGAGATGATTCCCGATGACGGACAGGGCGGCGGTAACTTCCTTATAAACGACCGCGGCGAGGATGCACAGAAGTATATTTACATCACTGTAACCGATAAGGCTCTCCTTGAATCGGGCGAATGGACACTTTCCATTGCAACGGACGGAGTGACCGTTTCCGATTTTGAAGTAAACGGAGTTGACGATCTTCCCGACCTTGCCGGTGTTACATATAGCTACAGTGAAGCTAACCCCTATAAGCTCACCGTTAACTATGATGTTACCGGAGAAAGCGATGTTCCCGGAGCACTTGATGTTTATATCACGGAAAATCCTAACGCAGTTGAAAATCTCCGTCAGAGTGTGACAGACCCCAATACCGGTCTTATTTCGCTCGGCCGTGCAGAGCTTAAAGAAATGCGTGACGGAAGCGTAGCTTTCGATATTCCCGACACACTTATTGACGGCGAATATTACGTTTTATGTATGCTCTCGCAGGATATCGGCGGTATGTCGATGGTTATGAATGAAAATGCATTCACTTTCAAAAACGATAAACTCCCGAAAAATATTGACGGAATCAACGTAACCTACGGCGGTGACGGCGATCTCCGTATCGAGCTTGAACGTGAGAACGATGTAGATTACGATGCATTCATTATCCGCATTCTCGACGAAAATATGGAGCTTGTCGGCGACGGAATTTTCGAAGAAACGGTTTCTGATAAGATATATAATTCAGAGCTCGGTGAATATGAAAACGATATTTACTATTTCGGCGAGCAGCAGGGACTTGTTGCAGGAAACACTTACTATGTTGCTGTTGATACTGTCAGATATGAAGATGACAAACGCTATTACAGCAATAATACCGTTTACTCTGCGGCGTATGTAATGCCCGAAAAGCAAACTCCGGTACTTGTCAGTGTTGAAAGTAATATTGACGATAGCTTGCCCATGCAGGCAATTGACACATTTGAAGCAACCTACACCTTTGACAGAGATGTTTATTTCTTCATTGTGGCAGATACTCTTACCAAGTCTTATTCAACCGAGTGTAAGCGGGTGCATACAGTAAGCGTTCCTCTTATTGAGGGCGACCATGTGATTGATTTCTACGCTGTAACGCCCGAGTATGATACCACCGACAGCCAAATTCATGAGGAAGCGGCGTTTGCCTTTGTAGTGGATACTACAGCTCCCCTGCTTACGGTTGGTCAGGCGGTTTCGGAAAATATTGAGAATCCCGATGAATATACTGCTATAAGTATGCAGAATGTGGTTGTGGGTGATGACGGACTTGTAAGCTTTGGCGGTGTTACAGACCCGGATGCGATTCTGACTCTTGACGGCACAAAGGATGGCATTACAGTTAACAGAGATGGTACGTTTACTGTCAGCCGTCGGATTACAACAGACAGAAGCAAGACAGAGCTCACGCTTTCTGCCGCTGACAAGGCCGGAAATAAGACCACGCTTCTTATACATCTTGTTACTCCGTCGCTTTCAAACTTTAACGCTGTTAAGCTTACGGCGGATAATAAGATTACAACTGTTGACGATGTTAAGAAGATAACGATTCCCGTCGGAACAACTGTAAATCTCAGCGCATTCGGTATTTACGGTGCAAAACAGACCGCACTTGAAAACGATGATGTTTCGTGGAAGATTCTTTACGAACAGAATATCATCAGCTTCAATGAGGGCGTGCTTACGGCGCTTGTCCCCGGAGAAACTGCGATAAGTGTTATCTATGATGTTGCATCGTTTGAAGTTGACGGTAAGCTTCAGAAGAGTACTCTTACTGACGTTATTGTGATTGAAGTAACCGAGCGCAAGATAAGCGTTGATTCCGGTGCAAAGGTGAGTGTTGACACTGTAAAAACAGACTTTGCAAGTTATTCAAAGATTGCTGTTATTATTGACAAGGACGACATTTCATCGGTAAGCACCGTGGTGAACGGCAAGAAGACTGTATTCTACTATGCAGGGGATAACACTTATGTTGCTTCTTTTGCAAGCGGTGTTGACGAAGAAGAAGTTCTCGGAAATCTTGCTATAGCAGAGAGCTCCGGCGAAAACGATAAGGCGGCGGCTCTCATACACGGTGACTATGACGGCAACGGAAGTGTTAACGTAACAGACATGAACCTTGCTATTGACACATTCCACGGAAACAACAGTCGCGGACTTGATGAAAGTGCGTTCATCCGCGGTGATGTAAACGGAGATGGAATAATCAATATCATCGATGCACAGCTGATGCTTATTTATAAAATCACTAAATAAGGAGACAGTATGAAAAAAATAGTTAGTTTAGTTCTTTGTATATTGATGCTTTTGACCTTCTTTACGGTGACGGCAGCTGCAGACGGTGATGCTGAGGTAAGCTATGCTCTGAAAATTGAAGCTTCCGCGCCGAAAAAAGGCGAAACGTATTCTGTTGGGGAAACGGTAACATTAAAGGTTGCCGTTTCCACAAAAGACGCAATGGGAAATACAAACGTAAGCATTGGCGGCGCACCTATATACGGATTTAACGGCGCTCTTAATTACGATTCGCTTTTGCTTGAATTGACAGATACGTCTATTCCGGAAAGCTTTAGGGGGATGATTTGTCAGGACAGTGCTCCGAAAGGACGAATCACATTCAGTTTCCTTTGCAGTACTTCCGGTTCGTCACTTTCAGGAGTGGATGTTGATGCGGATTTTGTGTTGGTACAGTTTAAATTTAAAACGCTCAGAGACGGTGTATCTGTCACCACGCTTTCCGATGTGGTTATTACCGATAAGAATGCCGGTGCAAGACCTATTATTTCATCAACCTCAAAAATTGATTTGAGCATAGGCACCGGAGAAACAGTATCGGACGAACAGAGCCTTGCAAAAAGCATTGAAAATGCCAAAGAGCAGCTTGATTCGGCAATCATGAATCCGACAGGAGAATTGGTCTATCCGGCATTTACTGTGTCACAAGAGGCGTATGATGCGCTTGACGCGGCAATAAAGGCTGCTGAAAAAGCTCTTGGTAAAGCAACACTTCCCGATGAATTCTTGGAAGCTGAAAGAGCGCTTCTTGATGCGATAAGTGTATATGAAGATGCCAAGAGTTACGGAAAAAATCAGGGTGATATTTCGGGAATTATCGGCGGACTCATTTCCGGTGAAAAAGTGCTTATAGAGGTTACTGCCGCCGCAGGCGAACACGGCAAGATATCCGAAGGATATGACAGTCAGCTTGTTCGTTACGGCACTTCTGCCACGGTTATTGCAGTTCCGGACGAGGGATATGAGGTTGAAAAGGTAAAGGTAAACGGCGTTGAATACCAGGCTGATGAAACTGTTACTATCGCAAGTGTAAGGGCAAAAACGCATATTGAGTTTTCCTTTAAAAAAGCAACCGGTACTTCTCAAACGCCTGATAACCCACAAACGTCGGATACTCCCGAAAATCAGGAAAAATCTCGGTTTACAGATGTTTTGCCGGGAACATGGTATTTCGATGCGGTTGAAAAAATTGTCGAAATGGGGCTTTTTGCCGGAACGAGTGCGACCGAATTTTCTCCCAATATGCCTATGACTCGTGCAATGCTTGTTACAGTGCTTTACAGACTTGAGGGCAAGCCTTCTGTAATTGCGGATGTGACATTCAAGGATGTTGGAGCGGGAGAATGGTATACAGATGCAATTGCGTGGGCAAGCGTAAACGGTATTGTCAGCGGCTATTCTGCTGACAAATTCGGAACAAACGACAGTATAAGCAGACAGGACATGGTTACAATATTCTACCGTTATCTTAAGTATAAAGGCTTGACTCCGGCAGAAGGTGCATCGCTTGATTTGTATACAGATGCAGATAAGCTGAGCGACTATGCAAAGCCGGCAATGGAATGGGCAAACGCAACCGGACTTGTAAAGGGTACAAGCGACACCACACTTTCCCCTAAAGATAATTGTACCAGAGCGCAGGTGGCTACCATAGTTTTACGTTATACGGAAAATATAGCTGTAAACTGATACTGATATAAAAGTTCCGTGAATTTCTTCAATGTTCTTGTTTTAAGCGGAAGAAGATTTTTTGGAATTTTCAAAAAATTAATGAAAAATTATGCGAATTAAGGAGAAAATCAGCGATGAAAAAAAGATTTTTAAGTTTGATTTTATGCATTTGTACTCTGGCATCTTTGATGACGGCTGCAGTATCTGGTGCAGCAACCGATATTTCGGTTGTGTCTGCTGATTATTATGACAACGGTGACGTGAAGAGTGTGAATATTTCATTCGGTTGGGATACCGCAACAGCTAATAGCCGCATGACTGTTATGACGGGGCGTCTGCGTTCTGCAGGTGAATCCGGTACTGACAGAAATTACGGTGATTTTACCGACTACGGTTATTACGGAACAAAGTTTAAGTCCTGGGAGCAGGTTCTTGCAGCTAACAGTACGTTTGGTATACTGTATTATACCGATGAAAAAAAGATGGAATACGGTAAAACCAATAAAATAACCCTTAGCTTTGACAAAGGGGATATTCCGCTGAATACCGATAAAACTTACTACCTATATCTGTGGACCTACTATGGCGGAAAATATTATCCTGATAACCTTTTCATGGTACTCCAGGTTAAGGACGGCGTTTTTCAGTATGCTCCCGCCACCGGCAGAAATGAGTACGGTAATTTTACCGTTCTGAAGAAAACGGAAGCAAGCACGCCTGTCACGCCTAACATTCCAAAGGCTAATTTTGCAGACGTTAAAGAGAACGATTATTTTGCAACTTCCGTAAACTGGGCGGTTGATCGCGGTATTACCGTCGGCACAAGCGCAACTTCTTTCTCACCGAACAGCACCTGCACACGTGCACAGATACTTACCTTTATGTGGCGTGCCGCAGGCTCTCCCGAACCGAAATACGCAAACTTTTATACCGATGTAAAGGAGAGTGACTACTTCTATAAGGCCGCTCTTTGGGCAAGAGAAGCAGGCGTTCACGTT
>JAZQXA010000105.1:0-1621 GCA_045632605.1 Candidatus Flemingiibacterium sp.
CCGATCCAACTTTCGCATTTCTGCTCTCATCATCGGAGATACGGGACGGTTATCGTATTCTTGGGTGTTGCCCACGATGCAGATTTTAAGAAGCTCAATAAAGAGTTCGAATAATACGATAATTGTGTCATCCCATCCCGAAATATGCCTTTCTCGTTCAAGTACAAGAAGCGGTCGTCTTTTCCAAGCCGGTGTTACAAAGGCATAGAGTTCGGGATTGCGCTGATTCTCACGGCACCGTTCACGAATGTTTTCCTTAGAATATTGCTCCCCAAGACTACTGATACGGACAGCACGTTTCCAACCATCCGCATACACAGAGGGGTGGTCGTAGTAAAAGTCACGCTCAAATCGGTAGCCGAGTGTTTTAAGGTAATATTCAATTTCCTTAAATGAGCCACATTGGGATAGTGCTTCGTCCACGTCTTTTCGTAGCATATCTCGGTGTGTGAGCTTGCCGGATTTTTCAATCCAATACGCTTTTTTGTTGTTATAAAACTTGTTGCCTTGAATAACCGATTTGTTTCGTTCAGCACAGATGGCATCAGAAATCTTGCGAAGCTCAAAACGATCCCCGATACCATTATGGAACTTTTTGCCGGTCTTAAAGGAAACGCTGTTTAATACAAAGTGGTTGTGGATTTTGCCTGTGTTGAGATGGGTAGTGACCACCACTTGGTATTTATCTCCCCACATACGCCGTGCAGTTTCTTTGCCTATGCTATGTGCTTCTTCGGGAGTAACCTCACCGGGAGCAAAGCTCTGAAACTCATGATAAGCAATATTCTTGCCACGTTCACCAAAACGGCGCTTTACGGCAATCATTTCGTTATAGGCATTATGCTTGGAGCAGTTGATTCCTGACACAAACATCGTTTGGTCGGTTTTATCATCGTTCTCCACGTAACGAATCGCCGCATACAAATCCTCGTCAAGATATTCCTTTGCGGTGGTTTTGTCGGGATTGTTGGCGTAGTCAATAACTTCTTTTAATCGTCCTTTGACGGGCCAGAAGCCTGTGGTTGCCATCGACGGGTATCCTCCTTTCTCGGTAAGATTATTTCTTTTGTAATTTCTTTGAGTAAGGTCATCGCTGCTTTGTTTACTTCTGCAGAAAATGGAGCTTCAATTAAAGCGTCCACTTTTTCGCAGAAACGAAAAAGAGCATCAGGCGGAACCGTGTGTGGTTCGTATCCTAATGCTCTTTGACGGAGATATTCATTTGTTGTAAGTCCGCATTGTTTGGCAAGGGCGTTTATACGCTCTTTTTCCTTTGGGGTAATGCGGGCAAAAATACGTGTTTCTTGTCTTTTCATTCAATCATCCTTTCAAATGGGGTATTAGGGGTCAGCCCCTAAAGTTTCCGCCCTGATTACTTGGGGCGGATTTGACATTTGGGCGCCCAAATGTCCTGCTTGTTACGGTGTAAGACACACGCTATTTAGCGTATATCTTGCATTCTCCGTGACTTGCACCGTGAGGGAGCGAACCTTGTTCGTGCAAATCTTTCGGATGGTTCCACTTTTCCGTTATATTGGCACCACATTTTGTGTGAGTGCCGTCAGTTTCTCGTAATAGTGGAACCCTTGTATGGAGTGGTGGCAATTTCTTTTAGAAATGC
>JAZQXA010000106.1:0-25852 GCA_045632605.1 Candidatus Flemingiibacterium sp.
ACGGGAGGAACGGCAACGCTTTCAGCAGACAAAAAGAGCCTTGTTATGGTTCCGTCGCAGTCAGAGGAAATGGTTCTTGAAGCATCGGTTTCGCTGCCGGAAATGGTTCATTCGGCAAACGCTTTGCGTATAAAGCTTCTCAACAATACCGACTCTGATAAATTTACGCTTTATTACTCCACATCCGATACGCAGGTCAGCACAGAGGATAAGAGCATTGTAATTCCTATATCAAAAAACGGCGAGGCACAGTATGTTTATGCTTATGTCGGAGATGTTTCAATGCTTGGAAACATTAAGCTTGTTTTTTCTCCCGGCGAGGGGAGTGTTGAACTCCTTTCGATAAGCCCCTTTATGCAGTATGCTGCAGAGAAGTATGATATCTGCGGTGGGGTAAGCTCTTGCTTTATAAACGATGACCTTTCAACAGTCAGCTTTATTGGAGTTATTGACCGCGAGATAGCCATTGAAAACCAGTCGGGGCAGATTGCGATATATGCTTTTGACGGAGATACGCTTCCGAGCAATGATGAGCTTCGTTCAATGAATCCGCTTACAACTGGACTTATGAGCGCTCGCTTCGAACTCAAGTGGCGTATTCCAAATGGCAATTCTCATGCGGTCAACAGTGCTTTTCTTGCTGTTATCATAACCGAAGACGGCGGATACAAGCTTATAGAAAAGCCGTTTTATCTGACTAATCCCGAACGGCGTTCCGGTGCTTCCGTGGCAGTTCGCAGTGACTTAAAAGGCTTTGCGGCTTCCGATGTATCTCTTGTCGGAGATTCGGATACGGGAATTACTATCGCCGTACTTGACACTGCATTGGCTTTTGCAAGTAAGAGCGAGGGCGAACAGTATATTTATAACGGCAAGGCGTATTATTTTGACGAAAAATATCTTGACACGCTCACAGAAAAGATTA
This sequence comes from Candidatus Flemingiibacterium sp., assembly GCA_045632605.1. Taxonomy (GTDB): domain Bacteria; phylum Bacillota; class Clostridia; order Oscillospirales; family CAG-272; genus Flemingiibacterium. The sequence goes on from JAZQXA010000106.1 coordinate 926, forward strand.
ATGCGCTTTCCGGTGCCGGAGTGCAGGTGCTTCTGCGTTTTGACGGCTGGACAAGCGAATATGCCGCAGAGCTTAACAGTGCTTACAGTGCCGATAATTATTTTAACCACGCAAAAATGACGGATGCTGCAGACGGCACCGATTACATCGGTGCGCTTGCCTCCTATGCGGCAGAGAATTTATGCCGCGGCGGCAAGATTGCCGGTGTGATTTACGGCTTTGGCGAAAATGTTGTCTGGGGTGGAAAATCCGTCCTTGATGAGGTGAACTATACTGCAAAAAATCTTCGCAGTATTTATATGAATCTTGCGGCGGTTAATTCTTCGGCGAAGCTTTATGTATCGCTCACAGACCTTACGGTTTCAGACTGTACGGTATGCTCCGAAGAAATCGGTATCTCCGAATATCTGCCGATGCTTATTAATGCAGCCGGCGAATACGGTCAGTTCCCCTGGGAATTGGCTGTTGAGAAAATATACCGCGCCGAAAAAAGTGAGGAATCGGAATACGCAGATGTTTCAGACATTACAGCTATTCGCGATATTCTTATGACATACGGATGCATGAACAAGCGGATTATATTCTGCGATTCTGTATACAGCGCGCCGTTTGTCAGCAATGAGGAAAAGCTGACGGATTTTGTTATCGGATATTATTCTGCGCTGTTTGACAGCCAGATTGATGCATATATCGCCGATTCCGGTGAATGCGGAGATGCTATTTTTGAAGCGGTGCGGCTGATTGACACTGCTGAATCCGGGAAAATTACGTCCACGGCGGCGAAGCTGTCCGGAGTTGACAATATTTCTGAACTGTTTGATAATTTCGATTGGAATAAAATTAATTCGAAACGCTTGATTTATACGGAAGTTACCACATCCGCACCTGAAAATATCAGAGGACGGTTTCAATACTATAAGTTCAGCGGAATTTCGAGCATCGGTGATATTAAGCCCGGTTATTACTCGAAATCCTTGCGAATTGTCAGTGATACCGGAAATGTACTCTCCGCACCACTTGACGGTACACATTACGGTGACTTGGCAAATCCCGAGTGGCTTGGTATATTCCACCGGTTTGAATATGCAGAGGACTTTTCGCTCACCCCCGTGCTTGAGCTGACGTTAAAGCTAACTAAAGTTAAGCCAACCACACTTTCGCCGGTTCCGGTAAAGTTGGTTTTATTCGGTGAGAACGAACGCTTCGAAGCACACGGAGAGGTTGTTCCGGGCGAATGGGCAACGATGTATATTGAACTCGGAAGAAGCTTTACTTCTGCTGATTCCGTCAGTGGACTTCAGATACTCGTTGGCGGCGGTGAGATTAATGCCGGCTCGCTTTCTCTTAAGTCGCTTGACGGTCTTTCACGCGAATATAACGATGAATCGCTTGAAAGCCTTATTGAGGCTGCAAGAGCAAAAAAACAGACGCCTGACAGTGAAAACGATTACACAAAATTTTTCTGGATTGGCGGCGGTATTGTCATTGCGGCGGTGACGGTAATTGTTATTGCGCTCCTCAGCCGTAAAAAGGAGGAGAGCGATGAGTAAACTTCGTATCTGCGGTATGATAGCGGCAGTGATTTTGCTGATTCTCGCTGTTTTTGCAAGATTTACCGATGAAAAGACAGCAGCGTTAACTGTTCTTCCGGTGATGTCAGTTGCAGCTGCATCGCTTGCTGTAGTTGATATCCTCGCTTATCAAAAAGACAAGCGAGAGGGGAAACATCCCGGACTTGCCGCAGTTATCAAAATTATAAGTCTTGTTGTAATCACTCTGCTTCTTATTGCGGCGGTGGTGATAAATACTATTTCATAAAGGAATTTTTTAAGAAATGCTGCAAAGAAATTTCGGTGATGATAAGCCGATTGAAAATCTGCCGATACGCTTGTTTGGCGTTGTCCGTGAGTCGATTGTGGACGGGCCTCAGCTGCGGTATGTAATATTTACGCAAGGGTGTCCTCATAAGTGTTATAACTGCCACAATCCCGAATCGCACCCATATTCCGGCGGAAAAGCCACAACTACTGAAAAGCTCTGGCGCGATATATGCAAAAATCCGCTTATAAAAGGGCTTACATTCAGCGGCGGTGAGCCGTTTCTCTGGGGACACGAGCTTGCTGTCATTGCGAATAAAGCGCGTGAGAGAGGACTCGACATAATGACCTACAGCGGCTTTACATACGAACAGCTTCTAAAAAAAGCCGAAACTGAGCCGTCGGTTCACGAGCTGCTTTCGGCGACCAATTATCTCGTTGACGGACGGTATGTTGATGCCAAGCGCGACCTTACATTAAAGTTCCGCGGAAGCACTAATCAGCGCATACTTGATGTTACCTGTTACCCAAATTCAACCGATGCCACACAAATCGAGCTTTGATAGCTTGGTTATTATAAATTTTAAAATATATATTCAAAAGGAGATATAAAAATGTCTGACGCTTATTTATCCCGTGGCGTATCTGCCACAAAAGACGAGGTACACAGTGCAATTTCGAAGCAGGACAAGGGCGTTTTTGCCGGCGCGTTCTGTAAGATAATCCCTGACCCCTGCGGAGATCCCGAATACTGTGCGGCAATGCACGCTGACGGAGCAGGTACAAAATCCTCGCTTGCATATATTAAATACAAGGAAACCGGCGACCTTTCCGCATTCTATAATATTGCGCAGGACTCGGTTGTAATGAATCTTGATGACCTTCTCTGCATCGGTGCAACAGACGGTTTCGTTCTTTCGAACACCATCGGAAGAAATGCTCACAGGGTAAACGGAGAGGCAATCAAAGCGGTTATCGACGGTTACACTGATTTCTGCGAGATGCTTGGAAAATACGGCGTCGGAATCACGATGTCGGGCGGTGAAACTGCCGATGTCGGCGACCTCGTTTCAACGCTTATCGTTGACTCTACCTTCTTCGTTCGTATGAAGCGCAGTGACGTTATTGACTGCGACAACATCAAAGCCGGTGACGTTATTGTCGGTCTTGCTTCCTACGGAAAGGCGGACTATGAAAAGGCATACAACGCAGGTATGGGCTCGAACGGTCTTACTGCGGCACGTCATCTTATGCTTTCACATGAATATGCGGCAAAGTATCCCGAAACATATTCGAACACCATCGACAACTCAAAGGTTTACTGCGGCACATACGGCGTAAATGATATTCTTCCGGGTACAGATGTTACCGCGATTGATGCAATTCTTTCGCCGACACGTACATATGCGCCTATCATAAAGGAAATACTTGACACAAAGCGTTCTGCTGTTCACGGTATGATTCACTGCACCGGCGGCGGACAGGCTAAATGTAAGAACTTCGGTTCCGGCATTCACTATATCAAGGATAATCTCTTTGACACTACTCCGCTTTTTGCTGCTATCAAAAAGAATTCCGATATCGGTGACAAGGAAATGTATCAGGTCTTCAATATGGGACACAGAATGGAGCTTTACTGTGATGCGGCTGACGCAGAATTTATCATTGCGGCTTCAAAGAAGTATGGCGTTGAAGCAAAGATAGTCGGACACTGCGAAGCTTCCGCAGACGGCAAGAACCACGTTACAATTATCGACGGCGGAAATACTTACGAATATTGATTTTCTCCTAAAGAAAGGATGAATTAAATGCAGAAAAGAGTTCTCGTTGTCAGCTCGGCAAATATGGATTTTGTAATGCGTGTAGGGAAATTACCCGAGGCAGGTCAGACCGTTATCGAGCGTCGGAGCTACGATTATGTCCCCGGCGGAAAGGGCGCAAATTCCGCGGTGGCTCTTGCAAGACTCGGTGCGGACTCCGTATTCTGTGCAAGACTCGGAAACGACAGCCATGCACAGCGTTTGATTTCACTCTATAAAGACGACGGAATTGATACGCGCTTCATCATCAATGACCGTAATGCGCCGACCGGACTTGCTTCAATTATTGTTGAGGAAAACGGAAACAACCGTATAGTTGTTTATCCGGGCGCTAACGCATATCTTACGCCGGATGACGTTGAGGATGCAATCACCTGCATTCCCGATGCAGTTTTGCTTCATTTTGAAATTCCGACTGATGCGGTTGCTGCCGCAACACAGTTTGCAAAGCAGAGAGGAATACCGGTGTTCATTGATGCCGGACCGGCTCGACGTAATTATCCGCTCGATCGGCTCGGTCCGCTTGAGGTTATTTCGCCGAATGAAACCGAAACATACGCTCTGACCGGAATCATGCCGCAGACGATGAATGACTGCCTTCGTGCCGCATCGGTGCTTATGCAGAAGGTGCAGACGAAATATGTTGTTATCAAGCTTGGCGACAGGGGGGCATATATCCACGACGGAAAATATTCCGAGGTGGTTATCTCACATGAGGTCGAGGTTGTTGACACAACTGCGGCAGGAGATGCGTTCACTGCGGCGATGACTCTTGAATATCTTAAAACGGGCAATATTGTGCGTGCGGTCAAGTATGCTAATGTTGTGGGGGCGCTTGTTGTCGGTAAGGCAGGAGCTTCAAGCTCAATTCCGACTGCGGCACAGGTTGAAGAATTCATAGCTAAAAACGAAATAGTACTGTGAGGACACAATGGCAGACAGAATTTTAGGCGTTGATTTCGGCGACACGAGAACCGGACTCGCTGTCAGCGATACGCTCGGAATGTTGGCAAACGGAATCGGATATGTGAACTCAACATATATGCCGAAAACCGTTCTGCTCGTCAGCGAAAAGGCAAAGGAGTACGGTGTTTCAAAGATAGTTGTCGGACTTCCGATAAATATGAACGGCACCTTTGGTCCGCGTGCCGAACACGCAAAGGAATTTGCCGCTATGCTTGGCGAAGCAACGGGACTGCCGATTGAAATGTTTGATGAACGCTGCAGCACAATGGCGGCTCATCAGATACTCAATTTGACAGATACCCGAGGAAAAAAACGCAAGGCGGCAGTTGATACGCTTTCAGCACAGATAATTCTCCAGAATTATCTCGACAGCAAAAGATAATAAAAATCCGCCCGGCGGCAAGATGCTTCCGGGCGAGATGTGATTTTTGATTTAATATATTATTCCGTCGGACGGGTGTTGTCGTATGCATAAATATTAACAACGTGCGTGCGGTAATAGTCCGCGAGGATTTTGCATGAATCACGATTGAGATGCACACCGTCGGATGAGTGGGCGGGATCGAGTGTTCCGTCTTCGAGCGTGAACAGCTCACGCGGGTCAAGAAGAAATACTTCTTTTTCTTTGACTAATTTGATAAGCTGTTCATTGAAGATTACGCATTTTTCATTTGTGATTCCGTACAGCGTGGTTTCTGAGGAATATGTGGTTACGGGGATTATTGTCTGAACGTATATCGGAACATCCGTAGCCTCACGCAATGTATCGATAAGCTTCGAAAATTCCGGGATAAATCCTTCAACCGGCCAGCCGAGCTCATTGAGTCCTGTTGCGATATAGATTGACTTAAAGTTTACGTCCTCTCTTTCGAGTGCTTCGAGAAGTGTGTGCGGCTGAAGCTCACCGTTTTCATCGGGAAAACGCAGAAACGCTTTTTCAAGCAGCAGAGAAACATTAAGTCCCACAGACGAAAAGTCATACGGTGACAGTTGAGAATAGTCTATAAGCCCCTTCGTACGGGAATCCCCGATGAATACTGTGTCATCGAAATAGCTGTATGCAACAGCTCCGCTTTCGGGAATAACGCTCGAAAAATCGTAAATTACCGGAATTTTTGGCGGTGGGGGAGCTTCGGATTCATCGATTGGATCAATATTCAATTCAGAATTTTCATTAGTGGCATTTGTCAAGGGTTCTTCTGTTATATAATCATGACCGTAACTGCAAAAAAGCTGTGAAACAACAAAAACAGTGGCTGTGACAGCAAATATTGCGAGGAAAAGCTGAAGTACAGTGATTTTCCATGATACAGCAGCTTGTTTGCCTTTTTTATCTGGCGAAGGGCCAGCTGCTATCGGATATATTTTTTCTTTTTTCTTACTCAAGCTGATCCCTCCCGAACGTAAAATTTCAAAACACCAACAAAATAATTATATCACAAAATAAATCAGGATGCAAGATTAATTTTTTAAAACTATGAAAATAAATTATCAGTCAATGCTCGAAAAAGAGTTATCGCAGATTGAGGCAAAAAAATCAGTTCCGAACCTGCTTTTGCACGCTTGCTGTGCGCCATGCTCAAGTTATGTTTTGGAGTATCTCACCAATCATTTTAATATAACTCTATATTTTTACAATCCGAATATTACAGATTTCGATGAATATAAAAAACGTGCTGATGAGCTTGAACGTCTGATATCGGTTATGGAGCATAAAAATCCGATAGAGCTTATTGTTTGTGAACACGAATCAAAGCCGTTTTTCGATTTGTCGCGTGGACTCGAATTACTTCCCGAGGGGGGAATGCGCTGTTTTTCCTGCTATAGGGAACGCCTTAATGCGACAGCCCGGTATATGTCCGAAAATGACGGAAAATATGACTATTTCGCCACGACATTAACTGTAAGCCCTCACAAAAACGCGGAAAAACTTAATGAGATTGGTGAGGAGCTTTCGAAGCTTTACGGTGTACGTTATCTCCCGTCCGACTTCAAAAAGAAAGAGGGATACAAGCGTTCGATTGAGCTTTCGCGTGAGTATGGGCTTTACAGACAGGATTTCTGCGGATGCGAATATTCGAGGGCTTGGAAGCATGGAAACAGTTAAAATCGGTGCTGTAGACTGCCGTATAGTGCGACGTGACCGCCGTTCGGTCTGTTTTCGCTGTGCCAAAGACGGCACACCTGAAATACTCGTACCCAAAAGGATTTCCGAAGCCAAAATTCAAGAAATAATACTTCCGTACACGACACGAATCGAAGCGGAATATGAGCGGCAGAAAAAACTCATCGAATCACGCAAATCGTTCTCGCTCGATTATGGCATGGCAGTGCGTTTTCTCGGTTCGGAGCGCGAAATACGGGCAGATGATTCGGGACGAAGATATATTGACGTCGAGGCGATTTACCTGCCGGCGATGCTCACTTTTGATGAAATAAAGTCGGCTGTAAAAGTTCTTTACAAGCAATATGCGAAGAAATACATAATGGAGCGTACCGCTGTAATTGCGGCGAAAATGGGACTTTCACCGAACGCTGTTAAAATTGGCAGTGCCACTTCGCATTGGGGAAGCTGTTCGAAAAAAGGCTCGCTGAATTTCTCGTGGTTTTGTATTATGGCTTCACCGGAAGCAGTTGATTATATTATAATCCATGAGCTTTGTCATATGCGTGAATTTAACCACAGTGCGCGTTTTTGGGAAAATGTAAGCGTATACTGTCCCGAATATAAGCGATGTAGGGAATACCTGAAATCACTTTGGCGTGATATTTTATCAGAAAATTGGGGGAAATAGGCGGGAAATGTTTCCCCGGAAATTAATATTTTTTAAAAAATTATAAAAAAATGTGATTTCCTATTTATTTGATTCGAATTATGTGTTATAATTAAATAGTGAAAATACTGCGATGTGATTTTTCACTCGCTATAACATAATAGAGGTTTGATTATGAACAATAACCGTCAGCCAAATAATGGCAGGTACAGTGTACCGCCAAGCGGCCAGCCGCAAAACCGTCAGGGACAGCCAAGACGTCCGCAGACGGGGCGTCCCAGTCAAAATTCAATGAACAATACTGCGGTACGTGCGTCTGTGAACCGTATCAAGGAGCATACTCCGGCGCAGCGCAGAGCAAACAAACGTCAGGTCAAGCTGACTCCGGAGCAGATTGAAATTAACAGAGTCAATCGGCAGAGAGAAAAATATTATATTAAAAAACGCCGCAGCGCCGGAATTAAGATGCTTATTGCTAGATTTTTCCTGTTCCTTGCAATTTTTGCGCTTATGGCAGGGCTTTGCGCGCTGATATTCTTTTTCACGCTGACACGTGCCCCCGAAAGCGATTCCGCGAGATACAGTTATACTATCGGCGACACAAAAGAAACACTATCTAATTCCAAAGCGCTTCGGGATGGCAGAATTTATGTCAGCTTTACCGATGTTGCAAAAATGTGCGATTTAGCGGTGACCGGTTCAAACGATGATATGAAATACGTTATCAAGGGCGACGAGGCGGAAACCATTCGGTTTGTCACCGATTCCCGTGTTGTTTATGTAAACGGTGTCGAAACCCGTCTGGGTGCGAACTGTTATTTTGAGGGCGGCGAGCTTTATGTTCCCGTTGAGTTTGTCAGTGCTTATGTAAAGGGAATTACAGTTGACGTTGATGAGCGCGGACACAAGGTTACAATCGAGCGTATTATAACCAATCTTAACGAAAAAGGCAAGCTTCCAAGGGGCGAGGAGCCCGTTTACGCTGAGCTTTCGTTTTTGCTTCAGTCGGCGCTCGGGCTTGAGCCGCTTGACGAGAAAGCCGAAGAACTGGCGGCAATGCCGGATCTCGGATTCCAGACAAACCTTATGCTTTACGAGGATTATATGAATCCCGGAAATACGGATGAATTCCTTGTGCTTGTAAATCACGACAATAAGCTCACCTCCGACCACGTACCGCAGGACCTTACGGCACTTGTCGATACAAGAAAAGACAACCGCGAAACGCAGATGATGCGAAAATATGCTGCGATGGCACTTGAAGCAATGTTCAAGGAGCTTCGCGCGGCAGGATTTGAAGATGTCAGCGTAACCAGCGCATACAGAAGCTACAGCTATCAGGAATATCTCTTTAATTACTATACTGCTCAAGGCGGTGCTGAGTATGCCGCGCAGGTTTCAATGCCGGCAGGTTCAAGTGAGCATCAGACGGGACTTTGCGCCGACCTTCATAATCTTCCGAGCGCAAGCAAGGATTTTGCAAATGAGCCGGCATACAAGTGGCTTAAAGAAAACTGCTGGAAATTCGGATTCATTTTGCGTTATCCCGAGGACAAGATTGAGATAACGAAGATTTCGTTTGAACCGTGGCATTACCGCTTTGTCGGACGTTATCACGCACAAAAGATATATGAAGCGAATATGTGCCTTGAAGAATATATTGCGTTTATTTCTTCGTGAAACTGATTTTAAGCGATTTACTTTGTTAATATGTACATGACAGCCGCGCTTTTCACGGGTGCGGCTGTCAACGCTTACGAAATTTTGATGGCCACTTGACAAAGTGGCTTTTTTTTCATATAATATAATATGTGTAATAAATTAGGCAATATAATTTTTTGTAAATAGAGGTTATTATCGTGTTAAAAGTAGTAAAATTCGGCGGCAGCTCGCTTGCTGATGCCGCACAGTTTAAAAAGGTTGCAGATATCATAAAGGCCGAGTCGGAGCGCCGTTATGTTGTTCCGTCCGCGCCCGGAAAACGCTTTAAGGATGACACAAAGGTCACCGATATGCTCTACACCTGCTATGACATGGCGGCGAGAGGTGAGGATATCAACGAATATTTCTCGGCAATTGAAGCTCGTTACAACGGAATTATCGCAGAGCTTGGACTCGATTTTTCTCTTGAGGATGATTTTCAGCTCATAAAGAAGGCGTTCATTCACAAGGCAGGCCGTGACTTTGCGGCGAGCCGCGGAGAATATCTTAACGGTAAGATTCTCGCCCGTTATCTTGGCTTCGACTTTATTGATGCCGCAGAGGTTATCTTCTTTAACGACAACGGTCTTTTTGACTCCGAGCGAACAAACACAGTTCTTTCCGATGTTCTGAAGCAGCATGAATATGCTGTCATTCCCGGTTTCTACGGTTCTATGCCTAACGACACAATCAAAACCTTCTCGCGTGGAGGTTCGGATATCACCGGTTCGATTGTTGCGCGTGCGGCGGCTTGTGATATTTATGAAAACTGGACCGACGTTGACGGTTTTCTTATGGCAGACCCGAGAATTGTTGATTCTCCCCGTGTTATCAGCGAAATCACATACCGCGAGCTTCGCGAGCTTTCCTACATGGGTGCGACTGTACTTCATGAGGATGCTATTTTCCCGGTTCGCATCGCAGGTATTCCGATAAATATCAGAAATACAAACAACCCCGAGGCTCACGGTACATTTATCGTGTCTTCAAGCGATAAATACGATACCGGCAACGTAATCACCGGTGTTGCAGGCAAAAAGGGCTTCTCGGTACTTACCATCGAAAAGGATATGATGAATGCAGAAGTCGGTTTCGGCCGCCGTGTTCTTGAAGTGCTTGAAAATAACGGTGTTTGCTTTGAGCATCTCCCCTCCGGTATCGACAACATGAGTATTATTCTTAATACGCATGAAATCGAGGGAAAGCGCGATGCTATAAAGACCGGTATCTGCCGCAATGTTAATCCGGAAACGCTCGAAATCGAAGACGGGCTTGCACTCGTTGCAGTCGTCGGACGTGCGATGGTTAAGGCAAAGGGAACAGCTGCACGTGTGTTCAAGGCAATAAGCGGTGCAGGCATCAACATCCGCATGATTGACCAGGGTTCAAGCGAAATCAGTATCATTGTCGGCGTTGAAGAAGCTGATTTCGAGGATGCACTCCGCGCTATCTATCAGGAATTTGTATATTAAAGAAGGCGAAAAAGGTTGTATAAAATATTCGATATTCACACGCATACGTACCCAGAGGCTATCGCTGAAAGGGCTGTAACAAGTCTTAATGCGTTTTATGAGTTTGTCTGCGAGGGAAAGGGTACATACGCGGATCTTGAAGCGAACAGCCGCGAAAACAACGTAAAGGGAATGCTTCTTTTCTCGGTTGCGACAAATGCCCATCAGGTGCAGAAAGTAAACGACTCAATCGCCGCCCTTGCACAGAAATCCCGTGACGACGGCTTTGAAACGGTCGGATTCATGGGTATGCATCAGGATTACCCCGATTTTGCGGGTGAGGTTGACAGAGCCGAAAAGCTCGGACTTCGCGGCGTAAAAATTCATCCCGACATTCAGGGCGTTGACATTGATTCGCCCCGTATGATGGAGCTTTATGAAATCATCGAAGGGCGTATGCCGCTTTATCTGCATATGGGCGATAACCGTCCGCAGTACCGTTTTTCCGAGGCTAAAAAGCTGGCAAAGGTGCTTGACCGCTTTCCGAAGCTTGAAGTCGTTGCGGCGCATCTCGGCGGCTATAACGCATGGGAAGACGGAATCAATTATCTTGCAGGCAGACCGAACGTCTGGTATGATACTTCAAGTGCAGTTTGGTTTATAACACCGGAATATGCCGGTGAGCTGATTCACAAGCTCGGACCGGATCGTGTTATGTTCGGTACAGACTACCCAGTAAAGACAACAAAAGGCGAGATTGAACGCATACTGAAAATTGACCTTACTGAGCAGGAACGCGAAGATATTTTTTACAACAACGCAAAGAGATTTTTAAAGATATGAAGATATATCATTCGGTAAAAGAAATAGATGTCAGCCGCGATATGTGGCAGACGTTAAAGGAAAGCACAAAACCGATTGTGATGTACGGAATGGGAAACGGCGCGGATAAGATCCTCGCCGTTTTTTCAGAGAAGGGAATCGAGGTTTCCGATTTTTTTGCTTCAGACGGATTTGTGCGCCATCAGATTTTTCATGGGAAAACGGTTATGAGCTATTCGGAAATCTGCGAAAGATATGACGATTTTATAATTGTTGTATCGTTCGGCTCACAGCTTCCCGAGGTGCTCTCCAATATTTATCGACTCGACGGTGAGAGGGAGCTGTATATTCCGGATGTCCCTGTTGTCAATGATGGGGAGCTTTTTGATATTGACTTTTTTGAGCGTCATCGGGCGGAGCTTGACGAAGCCTGCGAAATGCTTGCTGATGAGCTTTCCAAACAGACCTTCTGCGATGTTATAATGTACCGTTTGACGGGAAGGCTCGAATATTTAAGACGTCATACAGTAACATCGGATACTGTTCTTTCAGGCATACTTGACGCGAAAAATTATCGTTTTACAGCCGACCTCGGAGCATATAACGGTGACAGCATAAGAGAGCTTGCCGAGTTTTCGCCGGAGCTTTCGTCTGTTACTGCGTTTGAGCCGGATGCGCGGACATTCAAGAAGCTGACAGCATTTGCCGAAAATGCGCCGTACAGTGTTAAGGCATATAATCTTGCGGCATGGAATGAAGATACAACACTTGAATTTACCGCTGGCGGAAATCGCAACTCTACATTAATCGGAAACGATGCCATAAAGACCGGTGCGAAGATTAAAACGGTTAATGCCGCACGTCTTGACAGCGTGTTTGCCGGGGAGTGCGATTATATCAAATATGACGTTGAAGGCGCGGAATATGAGGCGATACTCGGTTCACGCGAAACTATTAGGTGCGAAAAGCCTCAGCTGCTGGTTTCGCTTTATCACAGAAGCGAGGACATATACCGTCTGCCGCTGCTTGTAAAATCGCTCGGTTACAGCGAGCTTTATCTTCGCAGATATGAATATGTCCCGGCGTGGGACCTCAATCTTTTGGCTGTAAAATAAAAATCGGACTGCCTGCTTTTTGCAGGCAGTCTTTACTGTTATATGATATTTTTGGCGTAGAGAATTTCCCGGTATGCAGACGGGGTTGTGGTCTTGAATTTTCTGAAAACACGATTGTAATACGATACAGACGAAAAACCAACCTCTGTTGCAACCTCAAGAATGCTCTTATCGGTTGTTGTAAGCAGCCCCTCTGATTTCCAGATGCGGACATGGTTTATGTACTCTGTTGGTGTTATATTTGTCGCTTTCTTGAAAGCGCGACAGAAATATTCACGATTGATATGTACCGTATCGGCGAGAGCCTGAAGCGTTATTTCGCTCTGATAGTTAAGGTCAATGTATTCAAGCGCCGGACGTATGCGGCGTATTGCATCGTTATTGTATATATCCCATACGTTTTCGAGAATCCGGTTGCGGTAGAATATGCCGAGCAGAATATTGATGTATCCTCTGATTATCATATCAAAGCCGACCTCCTCGCGAATGTTTTCGTTGTACATATCGAGGATTATATCATATACCCGGTTTGTCAGTTCCTCACCGTGCTTCAAGAAAACATATTTCCTTGCGTTATCTGTCAAAATGAGTGGAAGGTACTTGTCAATTTCGCTGAACTCACCTTCATGAAGCTTTTCAACACGGAATTGTATTGTGATTTTTGAGGTGTTATCCTCTTTGCAGAGCGTGCCATGTGGTACACGTCGGTTGATTACAATAATGTCACCTCGGCGAAGCTCAAGAGTGTCATTTCCGACTGCTACATCTGCAAGTCCGGTGTGGCCGATGAGGATTTCAACTCCGTCGTGCAGATGCATGGGAGTACAAAAAGATTTTTTGCAGGGATCAATGCTTTTTGAGAGCATAACGGGAATGCCGGGAATATTATTTTTAATTATTGCGACGTCCATTTTTATAACCTCCGGCAAAAAGTCAATATAGTACAATAAAAAGTCAATGTATGTATTGAAAAAAGTATTACAGTATAGTATAATTATAACACAGCCGCGGATAAAATGCAATAGGCAAATATGGAGTTTTGTTTAAGGCGCGTGGCTCGTAAACAATCGCTCGGGTTTTTATAGCGTTCAGAAAAAAGAGAAAAGAAAAGTATTCATAAGTTCGTTCTTACAACCTCACAGAAGAAAAAACACTCACGTCCGAGCGCGTGGGTGTTTTCTCTGTAAGGTTTATTTTACACGTTTCATAAAGTCAGACATCATTTCGCTGATTTTTATACCCTGTGGGCAAACCTCCTCGCAGGCGCGGCATCCGATACATGCAGACGGCTTTTTCTTGTCTTCACGGTCAGACATTACATCTGCCGGAATAACACCGCCGTCTTTATATGCGTGCTCATTGTAGAGCTCGATTATCCCGGGAATATCAAGCGACATGGGGCAGTGTGGCTCGCAATACTGACATTTTGTGCAGTGCAGAGCCGTGTTATCAATCATATCTTTCGCGATGGAAAACAGTGTGTCAGCTTCCTCGGGAGAAAGTGGATTTTTTGCCTCAAAGGTTTTGAGATTGTCTTTCAACTGTTCGAGATTTGACATTCCCGAAAGAGTAACTGTGATCTCGGGGATACTCTGTAAGAACCGGAACGACCATGCGGGAACGCTTTCATTCGGACGGAGTGATTTCAGCTTTGCTTCGTATGTATCATCGAGCTTTGCGAGCTTTCCGCCGCGCACCGGCTCCATTACGAATACCGGAATACCACGCTCACGGAGCATTTGCAGCTTATTCTTTGCGTTCTGATATTCCCAGTCAAACCAGTTAAACTGTATCTGAGCGAAGTCCATATATTTGCCGTAAGCATTTAGGAATCTTTCATTTGTTGCAGCGGAGCCGTGAGTTGAGAAGCCGAGGTAACGGATGCGCCCATTTTCTTTCTGCTTTAAAAGATAGTCGAGGATTCCGTATTTAGGATCGAGATAGGCATCGACATTTGATTCACAGAGATTATGGAACAGATAAAAATCGAAATAATCGACTTTACATCTCTCGAGCTGCTTTTCGAATATTTCTTCGACCTTGCTCATATTTTCAAGATTGAATCCGGGGAATTTTGTAGCAAGATAGAAGCTATCCCTGGGATAATCATGCAGCACCTCACCAATAACTCCCTCGGCGTTTCCTCTGTGGTAAACCCATGCGGTGTCGTAATAATTTATGCCGTGCGCCATTGCATGAGCAACGAGCTTTTTTGTTGCTTCGATGTCGATATTAGGATAATCGTCGATATAAGGAAGGCGCATTGTACCCATTCCGAGTGCGGATATTTTGAGATCTTTAAAGGTGTTGTAAATCATGATATCCTCCATGTAAGTATAATCCATATATATGATACCACAAAATCGGAGATTTGTCACCTGTTTATTCCAATAATTAAAGAAACCGTAATATTTAAAAGGAAAAAATCAGAGTATGCACAGCGCATACTCTGATTTATAATATTTTAAAATAGATTAAAACTCGTCAGCAACGGTTACAGCGGTGATGTGTGTATTAATACCGTTGTACCAGTAAACAAAGCCTTCAACATTAACGATATCGCCAACCTCAAGAGCGCCGACAGCTGCATAAACATCGGTGTCGGGAGCGGTGAGATATCTTTCGATGCAGAAGTTGTAGGTGTTGCCATTGAAGCTGAGGTCTACATAGATATCATCGCCGGGTTCGCCGTTCTTGTATTCAACCTTTTCAACAACCATGCCATTGAATGCTGCAAGGTAGTTCTGATAGTTGATGAGCTCATCGGTGCCGAGCTTGTCGGTGAGGTCGATAGGATCAGCAATGAAGGTTTCTTCACCGGCGAACTCAAATGTAGCGTCCATGATTTCAATTTCGCCTTCCCAAGCGCCCTTGTAACCGGTAACCTTGATTGCAGTGCCGGGAACGAGCTTTGCGCTGTCTTCTTCGGAGCAAGCCATTTCATAAATGAAATATGCGCCGTCTTCATCCTGAGCATAAACGGTGATCTTGTTGTCCCACCAGCTCTGTGTAGCCTGAACATATGCATCGATAACAACTTCGTCGTCGATTGCAGCAGCCATGTACTCGTCATAGGTCATTACGGAAGCAACGGCCTCGTCTTCAACAGTGGTGTCTTCAGCGACGGTGGTTTCTTCTGCAACGGTGGTATCATCAGCGACAGTGGTGTCTTCGCCGTTATTGGTATCATCGCCGCAAGCTGTGAATGCAGATGCGAGAGAAAGTGCTAAAAGCATTGCTAAAATCTTTTTCATTTTTTGTTCTCCTTTGGAATGTGAAAAATAAAATAAATTAACTATATAATGTGTTAAATTATATAATAAATATATTATACACTAAATTTCAGAAAAGTCAAGGGTTTTTAGGATTTTTTTCTTTTTTTTGCGACTTCTTTTATGAAGTAGAGTATGATAAACAGCCAAGCACATCCGAGTGCCGAGAGAAGAGCGATTGCACCCCCCGGAAGCGGACCGGTTGCATTACCGAGAGTCGAAATTTCGCCGGTATTAATATCTTCAGACTGCTCAAGATGGTAGAGCGACATCATTTTTTCATACAGTGCATCGATATATGCATCATCCACTGTCTGATTGCGTCTGGTCGATTTTACAACCTCCTCAATAAGCTGTCCTGCAGCTGAACGAAGCGAGGTTGAGCCGTTGAATACCGGAGTTGTAAACGTCTTGTCCGTATTGTCAATAAGCAGCTTTGCTGCGGCGATTTTTATGTCATAGTAGAAATTATTGTCTTCACCGCTTTTGGAGAGATAATCGATATATTCTGCCGAATTCTGCGCTTTCGATGTTACAGGAACATATCCCTCAGTTTGTGAGTAGGATATCTGCACTTCGTTGGTAAGCATATACTGCATGAACAGCCAAGAAGCGAGCACCTCCTGCTTGTCTTCCTTATTGAATATACACATGGACGGCCCCTGCGATATCATTTTCGGATTTTCGGTGTCAAACTGTGGGATAGTCATAACGACTGTTTCGAAGTCCACGAGGTTTTCTTCACTGATGTCGATGAGCGGCGCATTTGAACCCATCCAGGTTGCGCCACCGGTTGAGTCAATCGCAAAGATACACTGACCTGCGTTCAGGAAGTTTGCCGGATAGCCTGAAATCTTAAACGTCGAAAAAGCACCGCTTGCTGTATTATCTCTTACGGTTTTGAGGATACTCTCTGTTGTGTCGTTAAAGAGGTATATACTTCCGTCATCACTTGAATAACCGGCATCAAGCTGTTTCAGCATGGATATCATCATGTTGTCGGTTGACTTATAAATGAACGGCAGAAGCGTTTTTTGCCCGTTTACTGCAAAGTTTCCGTTTTCATCTTTTTTGGCAGCCGCATTTGACACTTCCCAAATGAAATCCCAGGTTAAAGTTTCTGGCAAGGTGTAACCGAGTGCTTCGACATATGTTTTGTTGACGTAGCACGCCTCGGTTGAACGCATATACGGCAGTGCATAGTAATCATCCTCGAGCTTGCATTCATCTAAAAATTTCGGGATGATTTCTTCTTTTGTAGGAGAATCGAAATTTACTTCACTTCCGCCAAGACCGTATTTTTCGTCTGACATAAGACTTCCGAGCGGCACTACTGTATCTTCACCGGTCATATATGTCGCGATGTGGTCAGGATAGGTTATGCAGACGTTAGGCGTTGTTTTTGTTGGGATATTCGTCAGTACATCCTGATAAATTTTGCTGTAGTCGGTGTAGAGGCGCAGGGTGACTTTTATATTCGGATATGCCGCCTCAAAGCCGGCGATGGCATCGTGATATATTTCAACCTGACGCAGGTTTGTATCGTTTTTTGCCCAAAAGGTTATTTCGTAGTTTCGTTCAGCATCAAATTCGTCGGGGATTTTATAAGTATTTGCAGGCTTAAATTCATCTGTCGAGCCGGATTCCGGCGAAACCATTTTTCCGTGACATGAAACAAGAGTCGGGAGCAAAATAACGGCTGCAAGAATGAGAGATAGCTTTCTTTTCATCCTTTTGTACCTCCTCTTGCAACCCCCTCCATTATCTTCTTTCTGAAGATGATGAAAAGTATGATAAGCGGTACGGAAATTACAACAACAGCCGCCATCATAGCAGGGATGTTATCTCTGCCGAAGCCGCTTTCGCGAATTTCCTGGATACCGTTTGAAACGAGATAATATGATGGGTCATCTGTTATAAGGCGAGGCCATATATACGAGTTCCAGCATTCGATAACCTTAAGAATTGTTACCGTTACAACAGTCGGGCGGCAGATTGGAAGCATTACACGAAGCAGGTACTTGAGGTCGGATGTACCGTCAACCTTTGCCGCGAGATAGAGCTCATTTGGAATTTGTGAAAAGTTTTCTTTTAGTAAATAAATATAGAAAACCGAGGTCACAGATGGAAGAATAAGTCCCGTGAATGTGTTTCGCAAATCGAGATTGGTGATAGTCATAAAGTTTGTAATAACAACAAGCTCGTTCGGTATCATCATAAGTGAAAGGAACAAGGTGAAAACGAGATTTTTTCCTTTAAATTCAAGTCTTGCGAAAGCGAATGCCGCAGGAATTATTACGATAAGCATGACCGCTGTGGTTATAAGAGTAAATATTACAGTGTTAAGAAAATATTGTCCGAGCGGTACGCCGTTAAATGCGGTGACGTAATTTTCGAGAGTTGGTGAGAGTGTGAAAAATTTCGGAATATATTCACTGCTGTATGCGCCATACCCTTTCACGCTTGTGAGCAGCATCCAGTAAAAAGGGAAGAGGACGATAAGTCCCCAAACGGCAAGAAGAATATATATTATAATCTTTCCGATGCTGACGGAGGTTGTTTTTTTGTTATCTGTCATGATGCACCTCATATCAGTAATGAACGTGCTTTTTGCTGATGAGCAGGTTTATGCACGTTATTGTAAGGACGATGACGAACAGAATTACAGCTGCGGCAGATGCATATGACGGGAAACCGCCGCCCTCGCCGTAAAGCATATCGTAGACGTAACCGACTATGGTGTTCATCTCGGCAACATTAAGCTCTGTACCGAAAAGCGCAACCGCATCGCTGTACGCCTTGAATGCGCCGATGAAGCCGGTTATAACAAGATAGAATATCATTGGCGAAATCATCGGGAGGGTGATTTTTCTGAAAATTCTCGCCTTTGAAGTGCCGTCCACTCTTGCGGCATCGTAATAAGTTTGGTTCACAGAAGCAAGTGAACTTGTGAGAATCAGTATTTTAAACGGCATTACTATCCACACCGTGTAAAGGCAGAGGACAAGCATCTTTGCCCAGTACGGGCCGCCGATGAAGTCAATTGGACTGATTCCGAATATGTTTAAAAAGAGATTCACAAGGCCTGCGGAATATTCCGTTGGCTTGAAAAGAATCATGAAAACGAGTCCAACTGCGAGCGTATTCGTTACATACGGCAGGAAATACACCGTCTGAAAGAGATTGCGCAGCCATTTTATCGAAGAAAGTCCGACGGAGATTAAAAGCGAAAGCAGTGTTGAAAGGGGAACTGTAATCGCAACTAAAATTACAGTATTCTTAAGTGCCTGAAGGAAATACGGGTCACGCAGGATGTATGAAAAATTTCCGAGTCCAATTCCGGTATAGGTCTGTGAAGCAGAGGTGAAATTTTCCTCGGCAGAGTATATGAAAACATCAATCAGCGGATAGACCATAAAAACTCCCAAAAAAAGTATCGCCGGGAGCAGATACAGCCATGCCTTAATATTTTTATTTTCCATGCCGCTTCACCTTATATATCAATGCGCAATTCATCAGTTTTGCTGAAAACGAATACCTTATTTGGCTTCAAGTCGAATTTAACAGTATCCGTACCGATTGACGGCGTATTTTCAGAACTGATTATTGAGCGTATTGCTTCGGCGTGAGCGCTCGGATGTGACGAAACAACGCTGATATCACGTCCCATCACCTCAACGGCTTTCAATTTGCAAGTTAACGCACCGCTTGCGTTAAGAACAAATCCCTCGGGGCGTACAGCGGCGTAAACCTCTCCGTCGGGAGTGTTCGGCGTATCAAGGACACATTCATTTCCGATATATAGCTTGCCGCCGCTTATCTTGGCGTCAAAGACGTTTATTGGCGGTGTGCCGAGGAATTTTGCGACAAAAAGATTAATCGGTTCGTCGTAAACTTCCTGCGGCTTGCCTATCTGCTGTACTACACCGTCTTTCATAACGACAATGAGGTCGGAAATGCTCATAGCTTCCTCCTGGTCGTGCGTTACGAAAACGGTGGTTATGCCGGTTTCGCGCTGAATACGCTTGATTTCCTCTCTTGTCTGCAGGCGAAGACGTGCGTCAAGATTGGAAAGCGGTTCATCGAGCAAAAGTACACGCGGCATTTTAACGAGCGCACGCGCGATTGCAACACGCTGCTGCTGACCGCCGGAAAGCTCGCTTGGCTTTCTGTCCATGAGTGAATCTATCTGAACGAGCTTGGCAATTTCGAGTGCCTTTTGACGCATTTCATCCTTGGTGAGCTTATCCTTGCCTTTAAGATTTTCGAGAGGGAATATTATATTCTGCATTACTGTGAGGTGAGGATAGAGGGCGTAATTCTGAAAAACCAGACCGACTCCGCGCTTTTCGGGCGGAAGCTCGGTTACGTCATCGTCCCCGAAGAATATTTTTCCCTCTGTAGGCGTTAAGAGTCCGCTGATTAAATTAAGCGTGGTACTCTTTCCGCAGCCGGACGGACCGAGGAGTCCGACGAGTGTACCGTCCGGAATCTCAAATGTAAAATTATTAACCGCAATGACATCTGCGGGATTTTTTTTGTTCCTCGAGGGGAATTTTTTTGTAAGATTTTGGAGTATAACCTTCAAAACTATCACTTCCTTAATAAGACTGCCGTACATTGACGGCACTATACAATAATTATATCATACTTACAGCGTTTTAGCAAGAGAAAGCGGAAATATTTTGAAATATCATTTAACAATTATGCATTTAATACAATCACAAATACTGCAAACGCAGAAAATTATATAATTGACAGATTGTTTGAATATGGAAAAAATTTTTTCTAAAACTGTTGACAAAATGGCACCGAGGGTGTTAT
This sequence comes from Candidatus Flemingiibacterium sp., assembly GCA_045632605.1. Classification (GTDB taxonomy): domain Bacteria; phylum Bacillota; class Clostridia; order Oscillospirales; family CAG-272; genus Flemingiibacterium. The sequence goes on from JAZQXA010000106.1 coordinate 21,488, forward strand.
AATATTTATGGTTAGTCATGGCTAACTGATTTTTAAATGTTTCGGTTAGCATATGCTAATTCGAAATCAATCAGATTAACAAATTGAACGGTGATAGTATGAATTTAAAAAACGCCGCAGAGGGCAAGGAATATATCATCAAGGATATAAAAACCGACGACGGGGAGCTTGACGCATTCCTTTTTTCGCTTGGATGCTATGCAGGTGAGCCGATAACCGTGATTTCACGCCACACGGGAACTTGCGTTGTTTCGATAAAGGACGGTCGCTACAGTATCGACAATCAGCTTGCCGAGGCGATTGAAGTTGAAGCTTAAAGAAGAAAAACAACGGTCGTATGACCGTTATTATAATGGCAGAGGGTTAGCGAGCGCTAACCGGATATAAATTCAAAGACCGTTATAGACGAAATTTTTGGAGGATACCAAAATGAGAATCGCATTGACCGGAAACCCGAACTCCGGCAAGACAACGATGTTCAACGCTCTGACCGGTAAAAACGAAAAGGTTGGAAACTGGGCAGGCGTTACCGTTGAAAAAATGGAGCATCCGATTAAAAGAGCATATTACACCGGAGATGAACAGCTTATTGCAGTTGACCTGCCGGGGGCATATTCGATGTCGCCTTTTACGAGCGAGGAGAGTGTTGCAAGCTCATACATAAAAAACGAAAATCCCGATGTTATCATAAATATCGTTGATGCGACAAATTTAAGCCGCAGTCTGTTTTTTACAACGCAGATTCTCGAGCTTGGTATTCCGGTTGTTGTTGCGCTCAACAAGAGCGATATCAACAAAAAGAAAGAAACCGAAATTGATATTGCAGCACTCAGCCAAAAGCTCGGATGTCCTGTTATAAACACTGTTTCCACCTCATCGGACGGACTTAAGACTCTAATTACCGAGGCGCTTTCAAGAGCTAAAACTGTCCAGAAAGCACCGTTTATGCAGGACGGTGTAAACTTAAACGACAGAAAAGCAGTTCAGGCAGCCGACCGTAAGCGATTCGAGTTTGTAAACGGAATCGTAAAAGAGGTTGAAACGAGAAAGATTTTAACGAAAGATAAAAATATAGGCGATAAAATTGATGCAGTGCTCACAAACAAGTGGCTCGGTATCCCGATTTTCGCCGCTGTTATGTTCCTTGTATTCCAGATTTCGCAGGCTTGGCTCGGAGCTTGGATTGCTGAGGGATATGAGTTTGAATCCGGAAAAAGTATTCCCGGACTTGTTACTTGGATTGATATATTCAAGGAGTGGGTTTCCGCTTCTCTTGAAGGCGGAAATGAATTTCTCGTTGCATTGCTCACTGAGGGTATTATTGGCGGCGTGAGTGCGGTTGTCGGTTTTCTGCCGCTTGTTATGGTGATGTATTTCCTCATTGCACTCCTTGAGGATTGCGGATATATGGCACGTGTTTCTGTTGTACTTGACCCGATTTTCAAAAAAGTCGGACTTTCCGGCAAGTCTGTCATTCCGTTTGTTATCGGAACGGGATGTGCGGTTCCCGGCGTTATGGCTTGCCGCACAATACGAAATGAGCGTGAGCGCAGAGCCACGGCAATGCTTGCACCTCTTATGCCGTGCGGAGCAAAGCTGCCGGTTATCGGTCTGTTTGCAGGTGCATTTTTCCCAAAATCCTCATGGGTCGGAACGATGATGTATTTTGCCGGAATTTTTATAATTCTCATCGGCGCGCTTGTTGTAAATAAAATTACCGGCAACAGAAAGAAAAAATCGTACTTCATCATAGAGCTTCCCGAATACAGATTCCCAAGCTTCTGGCGTGCGTTTAAATCAATGTGCGGACGCGGATGGGCATATATCGTTAAAGCAGGAACTATTATTCTTCTCTGCAACGCTGTTATTTTTGTAATGCAATCCTTCGACTGGAAGCTTGCACTTGTTGCCGAGGGGGCAGAGAACACATCCATTCTTGCCACAGTTGCAGGTCCGATTTCGTATCTGTTTATACCGATTATCGGCATCAAAGCATGGCAGATGGCGGCTGCGGCAATTGCAGGCTATATAGCAAAAGAAAACGTCGTCGGCACACTTGCTGTCTGCTATGGAATTTCGAATCTTATTAACACTGATGCACTCGAAATGGTTGACGGTGCCGGAAGTGCAGTTGCAGAAGCGTTTGGAATCACTTCTGTTGCAGCACTTGCATATCTGATGTTCAACCTCTTTTCGCCGCCTTGCTTTGCGGCAATCGGTGCAATGAATTCCGAAATGAAGAGTGTAAAATGGCTTTGGGCGGGAATCGGTCTGCAGACTGGATTCGGTTATACAGCGGCTTATTTCATTTACACTATCGGTACGCTCATTACAGCACCGGGAACATTAAGTGTTCCTGCTGCTCTTTGCGGCGGTGCGGCAGTTGTATTCTTTATTGCAATACTTGCGGTGCTTTCGGCAAAGAACGGCAACAAGACTGAAGTAAAACACGCATAATGAAGGTTTGGAAATATGGAAAACTACATTTTAATCATAATTCTGATTCTTGTAATTGGCGGCGCGGCGTTCTATGTTTACAGAGCAAAAAAACGCGGCAATGTATTATGCATTGGATGTCCTCATGCAAAAAACTGCGGCGGTAAATGCAGTGGATGCGATAAAAATAAAACAGAATAAAATAAAAGCGGATGCAATTTAAACTGCATCCGCTTTCGCTTGTTATTTCATCTTGACGCTGAATGTGAGATGTGTTTTATATTCCTCGAAGGGCTTAATTACGGTGAACGCATTATTCTCTATAATACTGTCGCCGCCGAGATTTGTAGTTCTCGGTTCAAGGCCGACTGTGTATTCGCTCTCACCCATCATTTTCCATACAAGGAATTCTGGGAGATTATCGCGCTTATATGTGATGTAAACACCCATTTCGTCATTCTCGATACCTGCTGTAGCAACATCTCCGGTGTGCTCAACTCCGATGCATTCTTCCTCTATGCCGTGAATCGGAGCGGTGATGTCTGCAATATCTGCAGGGACACCCACCATTTTAGCACCTTCACATACAAGCGGATAACCGAAGTTGCAGTGATAGCAGAGTACGAATTTTTCATCAGCGAAGCCTTCGTTGATAACAGTGTCCTCGAGTGTGAATTCGTCAGAGAAGAGCTTTGTGGTGATTGTACGCTTGAGAACGAGATTTTCGCCGAAAACTGCCGATTCACGCATTTCACCCGAAACCTTGATTACATAATCATCGCCAACCCAATCTGCGAAAACGCTGACGTTCGAAGCAGGGGTGTTTGCGATACGTCCGTGGAGTCCCTGGGTTTCGGTGGGACCGCCGATATTCTTGAGTCCGCAAGTGGTAACGAGTCCGCCGTAGAAGCCGCGGAGCCATTCGAGTCCGTTTTTGTTGTAATACTGTGGGGCAGTGATATCGGTTTTTGAAATCCAGCTGAATGCACGTCCGCAGTAATCTGCCTGTGCGATATCCATGCATCTGTCGGGCAGTACAGTCAGACGGAGCTTGCCGGTGTTGATTTCAAGTGCGCGGACTCCCTTTGCCTTGCCGTCATTGAGAATTACATCTCTCACGCCGCCAATCTGGCTTACCGAGCCGATGTGTTTTAAAAGTTCTTGCTTTTTCATTTTGATTTTCCTCCTTTAATTAAAACGGGAACATCTGCGCTTTAAGCTCCCCGGTGAGGGGCTTGCCGTATTCGCAGACCTCGAACGCTTCTGCATAGCGTACCTTGCTTCCGCGCTCTTCGCCGTATTTTTCAATAAGCTCTTTTCTGAAATGTGCGGCTGTCTTTGCGTAACGTACAGCCCAGCCGCGTGGAAGTGCATTAACTTCTTCGTCGCTGTACTAAGGTCGATTGCAATATCCCCGGTAAAATCGGAACTCGTTATCGTCCTGATGTGCTCCTATCATTAAAATTTTCATGGTATTATTCTTTCAAATTCATTTTTGATGTTGTGAACATTGAATCCGAGCCTATATATGTAAAGATTATCCGCAATTTTAAAGGGCTCCATATAAGAAGTCCACGGTGTATTCATATCAGCCATCTTGGTTTCTCCCATAATAATGCCTACAAGAAAATTATATAATGAACCGCAGGATAATTCTATGACGGGATTGACTTATATTAGCACAATTTTGATTTATTTTTAACGAATTTCTATTATCGCTGTTGACTTTTTGCCGACAATGTTATACAATATCGATTAAGGAATATTTTTCATATGGAGGGCATATGAACGACAGCTTATATATATACGAGAGCATAGCTCCGCTTGAAAGAGGATTTCAGGTCAGACTGAAAATCAACAGTGACGGAGGATGCCGTGCCCATTGGCATGAGCATATTGAACTCTTGTAATTTTTATCGGGAGAATATT
>JAZQXA010000107.1:0-17555 GCA_045632605.1 Candidatus Flemingiibacterium sp.
CTTTGACAACATCGTTATCACAAAGAAGGGCGGAGCAACGGATGAAGACCTCTATCCGATTGGAAGCTTCGACAACAAGGAACTGACACTTAACAACTGGGGAAGATCACAGGGTAATGTCACCATCACATGGAACGTCGAAAACGAAACCGACGGTTACATCACTTTGAGCGACCAGAATCCCACATATGCTTGTGGAACCTTTGCAACAACAAAGGCTACAGCAGGAACGGCTTACATCATTTCGTATGATATTCGCACAACTGCGAAGGACGATAAGATGGGTGTACGTGCACAGGTTAACGGTCAGGACATTTTCGTAAGCCATGCACGCAACACTTACGGTAACGAATACTGGATAACCGATGAGTGGCTGCACGTTGAATCGAGATGGGTTGCTGACACCGATGATATAATCACATTTTCAATCAGACCCGGTTCAAATATGGAAACTGACAGCGCAAAGAGCTTTGACATCAACAACCTTAAGATAGCCATCGCACAGTAAATTTGATATAAGGAGAACAAAAATATGAAAATAAAAAGTTTGTTTTCGGCTTTGCTGACGGCTGTAATCGCCGCTTCGTCACTCACCGTCTTTGGGACGGGAGTGGCGGCCGATATTGACGACCACTGGGATGCGCCGCTTTCGATTCCTGCAAGTGAGCTTCCCGAGGGAAATCTTCTGCCGCGCTCCGATTTCGATGCTGATAACTGCGTGAGCAACGACTGGAATCAGCAGGGACAGCGTTTGCTTCACTATACCGATGCAAACGGCGGTTATCTTGAAACTCGTGATATGAAGTATGTTTACACCGGATTCCTTTACTATCCCGTTTTTGATATTGAGCCGGGAACGTATAAATTTACCGGTTATTTCCGTACAGCCGATTACGGGGAGATTTCACGTATCCGTGTACATTTCATACAGTATGACGGTAATAACGCCGGAGAAGCTGATATCTATATCACCAACGAGTGGATAAAGGTTGAATATTATGTTACCTTTACCGATTATCTGAAGTATATTAAGGTATCAAATGCCGGATATGTCGAATATCTCCAGTCTTACTGCATGGATAACTTTTCGCTTGTAAAGGCGGACGAAATTCCCGAGGATATGCCTGCGTATTTCGGTACAAAGAACACCCCCGAGGAAGCCTGGGCATCGCAGTATAAGCGACTTGAGCACACACCGTATGACCCTGAGGCTGAAAAGAAATATGAAGTTAAGGGTATCATTATGAACCACGACGGTAACTCGTTCCAGTCGTCTGTAGCTCAAATTGATAATTATACCTATGAGGATGTTGTCGAAACGGTAAAGCAGTTTGAGGGAACTCACGTTACTGACTATTTCATTAATGTAAACGGTAATACAGCTGTTTTCCCATCGCCGTCATGGACGGACTACTTTGACTTATATGACCGCTATTACGGAACAGAGGAATGGGATAATATGCTTGACGCAAATGCGTCGGCAGGAACACTTCTCGGTGCAAATTATCTCTATAATGAGCTTTATGCCGACTATATCGGCATATGGCATGAGGTTCTTCGTGATGTCGGAATCAATCCGTGGCTTTCGTTCCGTATGAACGACGTACACCACATGGAATCTGTTGTTCAGAATCCCGGTAAGCTCTCATTTAACCTTTCTGATTTCTTCTATAATCATCCGGAATATCGCCGCGTACAGCATCACAGCTATGCCGGATATATGGATTATGCAGCAGATTACACTTATCCCGAAGTTCGTCAGCACTACCTTAATCTTTTCAACGACGCTCTCAACCGTTATGATACATACGGTATTGAGCTTGACTTCCAGCGTGAGATGTATCTCTTCCATATCGGAGGAGAATATAACGGACTTTCGATTCTGAATCAGTTCATGCGTGATATTGATGACCTTGTTGCGATTTATGAGGAAAAGTACGGTCATGAAATAAAGATTGCAGTCCGTGTTGGCTCTGACCCACTGACATGCGCTGATTTTGGACTTGACGTTCCGACATGGGCGGCAGAGGGAATTGTTGACATGGTTATTCCGGCGAGCCGCTGGGAGAGCAGTGACAATGATATTCCGATACAGCTCTGGTGCTCAATTCTCCATCCTTATGGTGTAGAGGTAGTATTGTCAATTGAAACTGCACATAACCATACATGGCCGGGAAGCGGAGACGGCGGTCATACTATCGAAACAATCGCCGGTCTTGCTTCAAGTGCGTTCTCGCAGGGAGCAGACAAGGTTTATCTCTATAACTACTACTGGAGTCCGGTTTCACAGCCATACTTCAAGGATGTTGAAAAGATAACAACTGATGAAACTTATTGGACGCTTAATTCCGGTGAGGGCTACTGGAATCTGGTTACATCCGTAGGTTCACCCGATAAGCTTCTCACGATGGATAGAAAGTGTACAGTTTCGTACAATGATACAAGAGCACCGTGGCGCAAGAACACAAATCAGGTTGTTCCTGCGACAATTCCGGCAGACGGCACTGCACACACCTTCCGTATTCCGGTCGGTGATATTGCAGATGGCTCAAAGCTCTATGTCAAGTTCTCGACCAATGATGCTTCCATCGTAGAGAATCCGCCGCTTGTGTACGTTAACTCAAAGCCTTGCACATACAAATGGCTCGTATACAGTGACCAACCGTTTACGACGAGAAGGGTACTCACATACGAGATTCCCGAAACAGCTTACGATTACACATACATGGTAATCGAGATTATGGCAACGGACAACAAGTCGTTTGAAACCGACTATGTTGAAATTTATGTTGATGCCAAGTAAATAAAAATCATGCCCCTCGACTTAGCGAGGGGCATGATTGATTTGTACTTTAGGTTTAATTTTTTGAAGCAGGAATAATCCAGCCGAAGTCGCCGGGGCTGCCGTACTCCTTGCCGAGAGTGGAGATGGGATTTTCCTCATTACACCAGGAAACATGGTCTGCCATAATTTTCATCTTGAACGGGCGAATCTTATCGACACCGAGCTTATCTGTGTCAAGCGTGAGAACAACGTGTGTACCGCCGCCCTCTATCACGCGCAGATTGGAATACTTGTCATATTCTCTCTCTTTGCGCTCACCAAACAGCGAATTATATAAGAATCCGCCAAGGTCAAAGCTCACCTTGCCATCCTTTGAAATATACGGATTGGCATCCGGCCACATAAGGTTATATTCTGGGCAAAGTATGTATTCAACCTCACCGTCACTACAGAGCTCAAGATAGATATGCTTTTCATCGTATGCAAAACGGAACTTGGAATTGTTTTTATCACCTATGGATTCCCACTCGGCATTTTCAATTCCGTTATCCGCCATTGTGTATCGCTTTACGTCAGGAGCATCCTCGATGCCTTCGTAATATTCAAGCGGCGCCTTGCCGTCCTTAATGCGCTCTTCAACCTCGGTAAATTCAGTTGCGAGAAGCTCTTCAAGCTGTGCAATTCTGTCTTCAAGTTTAGCGGGGAAGAACTTGAAGCCCTCAGCCTCGGAGTGATATCCGACACGGTTATCCTTTTCGCAGAGCGGAATCATTGCACGGCTGTTTTCAATCTCACTTTCAACGATATCGCGCATTCTTTCAAGTATTTCAGAAGCATTTCCTATCTTACGTCCAAGCATCTCGCGAAGCTTATAAAATTCGAGAATATTGCGTCCTGAAGCAAAGAGAAGCTGGATAGTTTCGGCAATATAACGCTGTTCGAGCTCATCATCATTTTCGCTTCCAACAGATGCAAACGCCTCCATACCGTCATCCCAGCTGTCGCACATGCGGTTAAGAAGTGTAAGCGCCTCATCAAGCGTATGACCGTTGAGAAGACATTCACCGATACGGTCACCGTCAATCGGCTCAAAGCCCTGCCATGTCATCGGGAGCGAGAAATTCTTCGGCTTAAGCGCAAGCTTCCAAACAACACTGTCGTGCATCGGACCATAATAGCTGAACATGATGTTAAGCGGATACTGACGGTAGGATGCCTCAAATGCCTTCCATGCCTTTACAATTGCCGAAGCCTTGCTTCTGCCCCAATAAATTCCGGCAAGCTTTTCAAGGAATGTATCCTCGTCGCTGAAATCCTCAAACGCAAGCTCGCCTGCCGCCTTGCTCATCATGCAAGGATAGTTGCCGAAATACCAGCACTGAAGTACACCCTTAACGCCAAGCTCATGCGCTGCCTTATACTTCTTGAAAATGATACCGGGAACCGGTACATAAGGAACGGACGCGATTTCATGCGAGCAGCAAACCTGCATCTTGGCAAACATATGCTTGCCGGTTGCCATTGCTTCCTTTGCTGTAACTTCGAAGAGTTCAGACGGACCGATGTAAGAGAGCCAATAGTCCTCTCCCATACGAAGCTCGCCGAGCTGCTCCTCAAATCCGATATCATCAAAGTTCTGGCAGAACATTACGTCTGACGGCGAACATCTTACATAATCGCGGATATCTTTTTTCCAGTCGTCCGAGCGGAACATTCTTTCACGTGCACCGTAGGTCCAGCTTACGGTTTCGAAGTCGGGATTTATTTCACGTACACCGGAACGGAGCGCTTCAACTGCATCTGCAAGCACTTCACCGTGTCCCTTGTGTCCGCATCTCGGACATTTATAAAATTCAGGCGACGAGGAACAGCTTGTCTGACGTTCGCCATATGTAATGCTGATGAAACCTCTGAGCTTCGGGGCAAGCTTAAGGAGTCTTTCGCCGGCTTCCTTGCAGAATGCCTTTCCTCTTTCGCTGTTTGCGCAGAAATTAGTCTGATTGCTATGTGAAGGAGCACCTACCATATCGGGATACTTTTTCGCCATGTCTTCTTTAAATGCAACCGGCTCAATTGCAAATACATAAACACCGATACCGTAACGTCTGCACTTTTCTATAACTCGGTTAAGCTTTGCAATTCTTGCTTCATATCCCTTACCGTGCTCGACAATTATTGAAGACGGAAGAATATCAGAAAATCTGGTGTAAATCCAAACACCGTTAGCGCCGTCATGCATGAGACGATTGAGATACTCCTCGGGATAATAGTCAATATCGTCACTCAGCTCATCGCCAAACTTTGGCGGACGGTTTATCGGGCTGAAATAGCAGCGTGTAATTCTCGAACGGATGTGGGGAACACGCTTTGTTGTGCCGGGCTCGAGAAATGCATTTTCTCTGCGGCGAAGCTCATCCTCAATCCAAATGAGCGCACGTCTTACGCCTTCGGTATCGTTTGCAGTAACGGTAATACCGTCGGCGGTAATATCAACAGTATATGCTTCAAAGCATTCGGTTTCGCCTTTCACAATCTTTATTGGGTATTTATCTCCCGCAATTTTGTAAACTTCAAAGAAAAGCTTTATATCTGAATAAACGGTTTCAAGAAGTCCGTCGGGATCATCGGGATAGAGAGTATCGAGATAGATTCCGTGTGCGTCTATTTCATTTTCATCAATATTCCGTTTACCGTAATAGTCGGGAGCTGCGGCGTGCAACGGCTTTTTCAAGTCTTCAATAAAAGACATTGGTGGCTGATTGTCGAAAAACGGATCATGCTTTAAAATTCTTTTCATAAAAATTTATTCTCCTTTGAGTCCTCATAATTCTTCTCCGGGGTAGATTATTACACTTACATTTCATAATTTTTATGCAGTAATAATGCCATTTTTAATTCTATCATATTCATTGGTAAAAGTCAAGCAAAAAGGAAAAAAATAATTTTTCGGAAATAAAAAAAGATCTATGTCAATAGCTCTCTAATCAAGCTATTGACATAGATCTTTTTTATGATATGTAAAACTTTCAGCTTTCGATATCAACGAAGTATAATTCGTTTTCGAGCAGTTTCTCATGTGCTTTTTGCCACATCGTTTTCGCATCTATGAGATATGCCTCTGCGTTAAGCACCTTGCCGGACGGGATATCCATAAGTGTGTCGATACGATTGTAGCGCTGCACAACTGTGTGATTCCAGAAGTCGTGGACATAATATTTCTTCAAAACAGTGTTTCTGTTTTCATCGGTCAAACTGTATTCAACCATGTCGGGCTTCAGAAGGTACGGCGGCTTTGAAAGCTCTTCAACACCGTGCATGGATGTATTCGGACGAAGTCCGCAGCCGAGCATCAGGATTTTTCCGTTGAATTCGGGAAGCAATGCAAACGGGGAAACTGCACCGACGGGAGTGTTCGTTTCGATATGCTTTGAGAGTATTTGTGCCGCCTGTCTGCCAATGCCGCAAACTGAATGAGTCGGATGCATACTGCGAAGAACTCCCGGACGGGTTCTGAAATATTCGTTTATCGCTCCAACACAGCTCGGTGTATCTTTCAGAGAAAAATTCGGGTTTTCATCGGTAACATACGAATAAGAAAGGGCTGGCAGAAGAAGCGTTCCGTTTGTCAGAACGGAAAGAAGCGTATCAATGACGCTTTCAGCACCGCCGTCAATGTGCCCCAGAGATGACAGAGAGCTGTGCATGAGAATCACATCATCGGATTTGATGCCGAGCGAAATGAGGTCGGCTGCCATTTTTTCATTTATCATCGCAGGTTTCCTTTCGTTTTCTCAAAATATACTGATTAGGGGTTATGCCGTACTTTTTCTTAAAGCTCTTACTGAAGGTTTGTGCATTATCGAAATTCATGCGGTGTGCAACCTCACTTACAGTCTGATTGCCGTATTCTAACATGACCTTGGCTGTTTCAAGCTTTTTTTCACGTACATAGCTTTGAAGTGTGATTCCCATTGTCTTCTGAAACAGCGATGAAATGTAGCTTTCGGTATAGTGCAGATTTTTTGAAATCTCACTCACCGTACAGATTGAATCAATATTGTCATCGACATATTTAAGAATCTTATAGAAAGTACTTTGCTTAATCATTCCGCGGTCATGGATGCAATATTCTTCCTTTCGCTCAAAGGCACGTTTTACCTTTAAGAGAATCAGCTTTAAAAGATTTTCGACAACGCAGTTCCGATGACTGTCTTTTACATAAAATTCGCGAATCAGCATCTCAAACAGGAATTTCAGATCTCCCTCATCCTTAACAGTCATATCAGGTGATTTACTGTAGAAATCGCGAATAGTCTGATATTCCTCGGGAACACTCTCAAAATCGAATCCGATGCAAATGTAGCGGAGATTCTGCGTATCGGGAACAAGTATCTCGTGCGTATCTCCCTTTGAGACAATATGAATGTCGCCTTGACTGACGGAAAAACGCTCGTCACCAGTACAGAAAATTCCGCCTCCGGATATGGTATACGTTATTTCATTGCAGACCTGCTTATGAAATGGGACACTGTTTCCGTAACTTATCGCAACCTCACAAACCTGACTCATTGTAAGAAAGTCAAATTTTAATTTGTTGTCATAGAAGTTTCCGCCGAAAATAAAGAGCTCGTCGTTGTACATTTTTGCATCCTTTCTTTGGAATAAAGGAATTTATTTTCAGATGTTTTCCCAGACGAATGGTTTCTTCATTGCGCGAAGTCCTGCCGCGCGGATTGCAATAACGTCAACTGTCTGCGAGTGGGGAACTTTAACTTCACCGGTTTCGAAGAATCTTATTAATTCCTCAACAAACAGTCTGAAGAAATCGGAACGAATCTGAAGTACAGCTGCATGGTTGTCAGAATTAACAACGCTTGTGCGGAAGCTGAAAGCGGGATCGCGGCGCTGGTACATTTGTGCAAGTCTGCCGTCCTTAAACGAAATTATCATTGAAGGATGCGCTTCCTCGCCTGTGAACATAACCTTTTCCGCAGGAGTATCCATGAGAGCAACAATCTGCTCAATCTGATGAATCGAATATTGATCGAAAAGTCCGGGACCCTCGCAGTATATTTTCTTTATATCGCTGCGGTCGATATCCTTGAGTTCATCGGCAAAACGAAGTGCGGAGCTTGAAAAACAAGGTGTATTATGAGCTTCGGCAATATCAAATATAGCACGTGCCGTTGCTCCGTCTGTTGCAAATGTCTTGTCGATATAAACGCGCTTTCCCGAACGAAGCGGAATGTCGCAAAGCTGAGGATGCATATCTGGATGGTCGGGAGAAAGAACGACAAGAACGTCACATTCATTTACGACTTCTTCGATAGTGTCGCGAAGCGGAACACCGTACTGCTTCGACCACTCGGCATTTGTCATACCGTCCTCGTTGGGCGAGTCGATCATTCCGTAAGCGCAGTAAACTTCCATCTTTCCGCCGGAGAACTCCGAAATCATTTTCGGATAATTATTAGCGTGCCACTCATCGAGATAGTAGTCAATAAATCCTACTTTTATCATAATGTAACCTCCTTATGTGCTTCAGCGGAGCGGTAGATTGCATCAAGCAAGCGAACTGTAACCATATTCGTGTCGATATGTGAGGGAAGCTTTTCGCCGCTCTTACAGCAGTTTATGAATGCATTGATTTCATTTTCGAACATGGGGGCTTTGTTAAGTTCGAATTCTGTTTTGGTCAGCATACCGTTTTCTGTTCCGAAGAGGACGAATTCACCCTTTAAGTAATAGTAGCGGATACCGCCCTTATCGCCCATAAAATCGATATAGCATTCTTCGATGCCGATATTCTGTGCCCATGCGCCCTTGAATGTGATTACGGGGCCTTCACTGCGAACAAGTCCGGTGATACCTTCTTCGATATCGCATACGCCGTTCGGGTCAGCAGGACCTGCCCACATGCTTGTGTATGTATAATTCTCGATAGGAGTTCCAAGACGGCAGAATTGTTCAGCAGAAACAGTAATCGCCTTCGGGTCGCCGCAGCAGTACATTACTATATCGAAATAGTGTACGCCCCAGTCAATGAGAACGCCGCCGCCGGCGATATCTTTTGTAGTAAATGCGCCGCCAAGTCCGGGAATACTACGGTGACAGCGGAAGCTGACATAAACGTCGTAAATCTCGCCGAGCTTGCCGGAGTCGATTATAGCTTTAACCTTATTTACAGCATCGTTGAAACGGTTAACAACACCGATATTGAGTACCTTTCCGTACTTGTGCTGTGCTTCCTGCATAGCGATTGCATCTTCAAGGCAGTATGCCGCAGGCTTCTCGCAGAGTACATTCTTTCCGGCAGCAAGAGCGGCGATAGAAATTTCACTGTGCATACGGTTAGGGGTACAAACCGAAATTGCTTCAATCTCCGGATCGGCAAGCACCTCACGGTAATCGGTAACCGCTGTGCCGCAGCCATACTTTTCAACAGCTGCCTTCGCACGTTCGGGGATGATATCGCAGAAATATTTAATTTCTGCATCATTGTTTTTCATATAAGCGGGAATGTGTGCATTGTTTGCGATGGTTCCGCATCCGATAACTGCAACTTTCATTATAATTGTTCTCCTTGAGTGTTATATTAAAGCAACCAGAATTTTTATTGCTTGATTCAATTATATCATAATGTGATGTCAAATGCAATGTTCTGATTTTTGATTTATCTGCCGGAATTTTGGATTTTATTTCTGAATTGCCATCAACCGTTCAAGCATTGCTTGAATTTTAACCTTTATTTCTATATTAAAATGATTGACTTAGCTCATATTGACATGGTATAATATATTTAATGATATTGCAAGTATTGCCGCTTTAAATCTCTCACGCACATTGGTACTTTACAAAAAATCGGTACACTTGAAGCCGGAAAGCGTAAGGATATCATAATCTGTGACGTTAAAATGAATGTTGAGCGCGTAATTTTTCGCGGTAAGGAGTTTATATGTTAGACATCAAAAAGCTCGGGCAGAAAATTCGTTTTTACCGTAACCGACTCGGTATAACCCAAGCGGATCTTGCTGACAAAATACATGTAAGCTTTCAGGCAATTTCAAGCTGGGAATGCGGGAACACTTTGCCGGATATAGAAAACTTATGCAGTATTTCTGATGTTTTCGGAGTTTCGCTCGACACGCTTCTTCAAAGAAGCTACTCCGATAATTCAAATATGCTCATAGGAGTTGATGGGGCGGTACTTCAACGGAATTTGCGCTATTTACCTCTGATGGAAATATTATTAAAAATTTCAAATTGACCGGAACAAATATTTCAAGTATCGGACTGTCGGAGGGACTTTCAATATATCACCACGGACTCGATATGTGTTTGCAGGATGTCCCATCTATTGCCGGAATATTTATCGGTTGTGCCGGGGGGGTATCGTGACGAAGTACAGCAACGGCTGTCAGAACGTTATCCCGATATTCCGATAAAAATTGATTCCGATGGAATTAACGCTCTTGCAAGTGCAGATGTTGATGCTGCTTTGGTTTGCGGTGCCGGAACTGTGGCATTCAGAAAAGACGGAGAAAACAGCTTCAAGAAAATTGCCGGATGGGGAAGTCGATTTGGCGATCCCGGAAGCGGTTACAGCTTTGGCTGTCAAGCGGTATATGCTGCGCTCTCGTATGAGGACGGGGTTATTTCTTCACCTAATATCTATTGCATACTTAAACAGCGTACCGGCGAAGCAGATATTAGATGTGCATTTGCAAGCAAAAGTCCGGTTTCAGAAATTGCCGAGCTCGCTTCTGCGGTCTTTGAAGCCTACGCACAGGGGGATGACATTGCGAAAGAAATAATATATTCCGAAATGAAGAAGCTTGCTCTGATAGTCAATGCCGCTTGTCCAAAAGGCGGAAGTATAGTTATGTGCGGCGGAATCAACAAGCATTACGGTGACATTACAATGCCGATTCTGAAGGAATTTATTGCTGACGGTATAGAATTTGTTCTTCCTAAGCTGCCGCCGATTTACGGTGCTTGCAGAGAAGCCTGCAGGCGTTTCGGCATTGAAAAGGGAGAAGCATTCTTCGAAAACTTTTTTGAGGATTATATCAGGCTCGAATAGTAAGCTTGCGGCGGAGGAAAGACAGAGATGCAAAAATATTCATATGAAAACGATAATATCATTCGCATAACAACGCCGTTCAGTGATATTTTTACGACGGTGTACATAATCAAAACCCAAGCAGGTGTTCTCGTTTTTGACACGGCATCGTATGACAGCGATATTGATGATTACATTGTTCCCGTTCTTGCTGAAAACGGGATATCGGGGGATGATATAAAATATGTATTTATATCGCATGAGCACGGCGACCATGCAGGCGGACTGCGAAGATTTTTGGAAAAATATCCGAATGTCTGCATCGTTTCGAGCTCTGCCGCTCTTAAAGAGGAATTTTGCGGATATTCTTATATTTTGCCAAGCGACGGTGAAATGATACTCGGCACTCTTGAAATTGTAACCATTCCCGGACATACAGAAGACGGCTGTGCTATTTTAGACAAGAGAACAAATACTCTCATTACGGGCGACTGTCTGCAATGCTTTGGTGTATATGGCCCGGGGGCGTGGGCAACGAACGTCTGTTATCCGGCGGCATATTTTGATGCACTTGATAAAATCTCAAAAATGCAGATTGATACTATTCTCGGTGCACATGACTATCATCCGTGCGGATATAAGGCGTGCGGACATGACGAAGTGGAAAAGTATATTACAGTTTGCCGAGATGCTGTTACAAAAATAAGGAATCTTATATTCGAGAAAATATCGGAAGATGATGCACAAATTGCGGCGATATTTGCTGAAGAGGGACTACCTCGGCTTGCTTCAAGTGTGGTTACTGCAATACGACGCGAGATTAATGAAGGACAATTTTAAAAAAGTATATTCAAGTTGCTCTTGATTTTTTCTTTATAATATGATATAATTCATATATCGAAAATCGGAGGGACGATATGTATAAGAAGAAAAAACTTCCCGAATCTAACTGTGAAACCTGTGAGTTTTACGATTGGGACGACGATATGCAGGAAAATGTATGCATTGCAAATCTTGACGAGGATGAATTTTACCGTATGATGACGAGTCCCCGGTGTCCGTTTTATAAATATTACAACGAATATAAGAGTGTTCAGAAGCAGAATTAAAATTATGACCGCAGTCGGTGCTTGACTGCGGTCATGCTCATTTTTTAAGTATTATTTTTTCTGCTTCACGTATCAGCGGTATATCATATGTGTTGCGCGAAAAGACCTCATAAAGAGAACAGTATTTATCAACAAGCGTTACAATAACGCTCTCGCGGTATTTCGGAATTTTTGTCAGCGTTAAAGGGAACATATGAGATTTTATTATGTTGGATTCTCGGTCGGTGAGAGAAAAATCCTTTGATGCATTCTGCCAAGCGGTGAAAGGATGCGAAAAACCGTGCAGTCCGTTTGGAGGAAATGCGTTATAATGCCAGTCGTATAGAAAATAATCGTGGAGAAGTGCGCCGCGAATTAATTCCTTAGCGGCAAATTTATCTTTCCAAAGCTTTATCGCCCATTTATAGCTGTAATATGCAGCGCCTATGCTGTGGCGAAGACAAGATGTGTTTCCGTGCTGAGTATATTCCACCTCGCTCGAAATATTGGAAGATTTTGCAATTTCGGTTATAATCTTCAGAAAAAAATCATTCTGTATATAGGTCATCTTCTTCTACCGCCGGTTTTCTTTTTGAAGCCACGTATTGAGCTTTTGTGTCGGCGTGCGACCGCTCTGTCTTTTGTTGACGAGTGCTTGATTATATCACGTACACGTCGTGTCTGCGATGTGGAGAGGGCATTTTTCTTTCCGTTCTTTTTTACGTAATCAACGAGCTTTTCTGTGCGAATTACATTGTCGTACTTATGAGTGAATGTTACCCGACGAGATGTGAAAACGACAACGCTGTATATCGGCACATTATACTGTCCCTCTTTTCGAAGCAGTTCTCCGACGATTTTTGTATGCATTTTATTCTGGCGCAGGGGATTGTAAAAAGAGATTTTCTTATCGTTATAAGTCTGCCACCAATAGCGTTCATCGGGACAGCGTATAGAACCGTTATGGCTTTTCACCTCTATAACGCAGATTCCCGAGCGGGTTACAACGAGATGGTCAATTTCGGCGTGCTTTTTTTCTTCACTCTTTAAGTAGGGGATATATATTCCCGAAAAGACCGCTTCGTCTCCGAATGCCTTTTTGAGGAGTGAGTCGATTTGCTGTTCACTCTTTTGACCGTAGCTTTCAATTTTACGTCGCTTTGCCGCTGTCTGAATCTTGATAAGCAGAATAAATCCGATAACGGAAATCAACACAACCGCCGCCAAGGCTATGGCTAAAATCAGAATTGTTTTTTGATTTTCGTTCATGTTTATCCTTATAAATTTTGATACTTTAATAAAAGGGGACTGTGCGTCCCCTCATATGTTTTTTGATTATTCGATGCTCTGCAGATAGTTTACAACATCGCCGACGGTGATGAACTTCGAGAGCTGATCGTCTTCGATAGTGACACCGAGCTTATCCTCGCAGATAAGAATGAGATCGGCAAGCTCAAGCGAATTGATTCCGAGATCGGTTGTTAATTCCGCATCAGGTGTAATAATTTCGGGGTCAACTCCGAGCTCGTCAACGAGAATTGATTTAAACTGTTCAAACATTAGTCTGTACCTCCATATGTGCAGTCATTATTTATATAAAAATCTTTTGATTTTTTTTGACGAAGTTTTTTCAAATTCTTCTTTTCTGATTTCAACATTATTCATGTGCTTGAACGAGGGAAGTGTACGGTTGATTTCGTTAACTTCATCGCGTATAATCTGCAATATTTCCTCGTCGGATTTTTCCTCGAACTTTTCAAGGTCGGGATAAATGAGTGCTGTAATGAGAATTTCACCTGATTCATCAGCTCTGCCGATAACAACGGATTCCTTTATAAGCTCGGAGTGGGAAAGGTGTTCCTCAAGTTCTTCGGGGAATACGTTTTTACCGTTCGAAAGAATGATAACATTCTTTTTTCTTCCTGTGATGAATATGTATCCATCACGGTCGATATATCCGATGTCGCCGGTGCGGAACCATCCGTCCTCGGTGAATACAGCCTTTGTTGCTTCTTCATCGTTATAATATCCGAGCATTACGTTGTCGCCCTTTACGAGGATTTCACCGGTTTCGTCTTCTTCGGAGGTTTTGTCAATCTTGACGCTAACTCCGTAAACAGGGAGTCCAACAGAGCCGAAGCGCGGCTTTCTGTCCGGCGGATTGCAGGCAACAAGCGGAGAACACTCCGTGATGCCATAGCCCTCATAAATTGTGATTCCGAACGTGTGAAAGTCTTTTAAAATTACCGGACTGACGGGTGCGCCGCCGCAGATAATGGAATTAACCTCTCCGCCGAGGGCACCGGTTATCTGACCGAAAACTTTCTTTCTCAAATCAACTCCGACAGCAAGCGCGGCGGAAACAATTTTCTTTCCTGCTTCGACTTTTTTTGTCATACCCTTTTTCTTGATTTCTTCGCTTATGCGCTTATGAATTGTTTCAACAAAAAGCGGTACAAGAACAAGTGCATTAGGCTTGTAGTTTGCAAAGTTACGCATTACATATTTAAGACTGTCATTTATAAATTCCGATGCACCGATATTAAGCGCTGCAAGATGTGAGCAGGTCATTTCATATGTGTGATGTTGGGGAAGGACGGAAACAAGGCGTGTATTTTCGTCATACGGTGTTGTCATACAGGAAGCATATGCCGCCGAACAAAGATTGCGCTCACAGAGCATAACGCCCTTGGCGGTACCCGTTGTGCCCGATGTGAACAGAATGGCACACATTTTTTCGAGGTCGGGAGTGTGAGAATAATACGAATTGTCGCCGTTATTAAGCGCCTGACGTCCCAGAGCAAGTAAATCATCCCACGGCATGATTTTCGGAGAATGGGGCAGAGTTGAATCAACGCTGTCCTCACCGCTCGTCGGGATATAATAAGTCAGCTTTGGAAGTTCAGCCGCAGCTGCGGTTATAACACCGTTAAAAGTTGGGGAATATACAATAGCAGAGCATTCAGCACGGTTTAAGAAGTTAACGAGCTGTTCTGCGGACAATTCCTTATCAAGCGGAACGATAACACCGCCGGAGCCAACGGTTCCGAAATAAGTTGCTGTGATTTTAGCAGAGGTTTCACTGATGACCGCAATATGCTCTCCGGCAAG
Organism: Candidatus Flemingiibacterium sp.; assembly: GCA_045632605.1. Taxonomy (GTDB): domain Bacteria; phylum Bacillota; class Clostridia; order Oscillospirales; family CAG-272; genus Flemingiibacterium. Next base: position 15,047 of record JAZQXA010000107.1, read on the forward strand.
ACCGAGTATATTAAGTGCTGTGCCGACCTCTTCGCACCAGCCTTTAAACTGATTATATGAGAGGTGTATTTCATCCTTTCCGTCTTTATAGACATAAAGGTCTTTGTCGCCGAAAGCTTCGGCAGATTCGACTATCATGTCACGGAGATTTTTTATCTCTTTAGGGGGAGTGCGAGATAACTTTTTCATTCGAATTAATTTCCTTGGTTGTAAAATTTGCCCACGGGGCAGAAGTCATTGCTCTTTAAACTGAGAGCTGCACTGAAGCCATTTTACACTAAACAATTATACTATAAGTTAAGTGTTTTGTCAAGGGGTTAAGACATCTCTCTTGTAAGATAAGCAAGCTTTTCGCGCTCACCGGCACAGAGATAAGGTGCAAGGGTGTCATAAACCGATTTATGATAAGAATTCAGCTTGCGTATATCGGATTCATCAAGCAGAGATGTGTCGATTCCGTCGAGGTCTATCGGGCAGAATGTCAGGTTTTCAAAGCACATGAACTGTCCGTATTCGCTGTGAACCGATTTCTTTGCAATAAGTTCGTTTTCGATTCGGATACCGTGGCTTCCCTCGACATATATTCCGGGCTCGTCGGTTGTAATCATACCCTCGAGAATTTTTGCAGTCGCTCTTTGCCAGTGGAAAGCGTTCGGGCCTTCGTGAACCGAGAGAAGATATCCAACTCCGTGTCCCGTACCGTGACGGAAGTCGATCCCGTTTTCCCACATCATCTGGCGGCAGATGATGTCCATTGATGCGCCGGTCATACCCTCGGGGAATGTGAGATTTGCCAAACGGAGCATACCGCAGGAAGTTAGCGTATAATGCTTCTTTACCTCATCGGGAATTTTGCCGAGGATGAATGTGCGGGTAATATCTGTTGTACCCTCAAGATACTGACCGCCTGAGTCGATGAGAAGCATCGGTACCGGGGCGGTTTTGTCGATTTTCGTGTTGCTTTCTTCTGTTGCCGAATAGTGGACAATGGCCGCATTTGCCCCGAAGGCGCAGATTGCACCAAACGATTCGTCGAGAAATGTGACTCCGACTTTTTCTGCAGCTTCACGGCGAAGCGAGAGAAGATATTTTTCGACCGACAGCTCGTCAAATTCTTTGTTGCCGTATTTAAGTTCAATCATCATTCTTGTTACGGCAAGACCGTCCGCAACATGACATTTGCGGAGATTGTTAAGCTCGGTTTCATTCTTTTTAGCTTTCATTATAACTGTCGGATTTTCGCCGCAGACAAGCTTTGCATCGGACAGCACGGAAACTATCGCTTCAGATACGGCGGATTTATCAAGAAATACGGTTTTGTCCTCAAGTCGCGAAAGCTCACTGAAAAATTCACAGTATGCAAGCAGTTCCACTCCATCCGCTTCAAGCGATGTCTTAACATCATTTACAGCATCGAGATTAACGAATAGCTTGTTTTCTGTCTGTGTAATTATTGCATATGATAAAAATACGGGAGTATGCTCAACGTCGCCGCCGCGAAGATTATAAAGCCAAGCGATGTCGCAAAGACTTGACATTACGATTGCATCACAGCTTTTTTCTTTCAAAAATTCGCGTACATCGGTGAGCTTTTCACTGTGAGAGCGACCGCTGAATTTTTCATCGAGCTTCCATATTTTCGAAGATGGCAGAGCAGGACGGTCATTCCAGATATGTCCCGGGAAATCGGTATCACAGGCGAGTGAAGCACCCTCGGGAAGCTTTGTGCGAAGCATATCCGCAATTTTAGCACTGACGCATTTTCCGTCTGTTGCGATAGTTTTATATCCCAGCGATTTATCGTTTAAAAGTGAGAGCATATATTCTGTGGGAGTCGGAACGCCCTCTGTACCTGATTTCATAAGCTCAATTGTACTGCCTTTAAGCTGATGCTCTGCCTGTATAAAGTAACGTCCGTCGGTGAAGAGCTTTGCATCGTTTTTCGTTATAATGAGTGTTCCAGCAGAACCGGTGAAGCCTGATATCCATGCACGTGATTTAAAGTAGTCGCCGACATATTCAGATTGGTGGTAGTCGTCTGAGGTTATAAGCAGGATATCAACGCCGCGGGCTGCCATATGAGTACGCAGAGCAGCGAGCTTTTCTATAGTTGTCATAATATTATCCTTTCAAAGAGTATTAAGTTCTTTAGTCGAGTTCTGATACATAAACCGGTGCATCACTGAAAATAAGCTTTGTTTTTTCTGCTTTTTTGAATGTCAGCTCCTCGCTGTTCGGAACACCGATATACAGCTTGAAGCCTGCTTCTTCGGGAGTATCACCGTTTATTTTTTCTGAAACATGAACACTTAAATAGAGTGTGTCTGTATTCAAAAGGTCAATCCCGGAAAAATTAAGCTGACGGAACTCATATTTATCCTCGTTCGAAGCGGACAAAGTATAGTCTTTGCAGACATTGCCCTTGTCATCCGTGAGAGTATATGTGAAAAGTTCCTCATTTTCGGGGAGCGCGGAGAGCCCGTATTTTTCGGAAAGAGTTTTTGCAATG
>JAZQXA010000108.1:0-7547 GCA_045632605.1 Candidatus Flemingiibacterium sp.
GAGGCGGAACAATCGGTTTTGAGCGTGTTCCTGTGGATGGCTCCAGCAAAATGGATGATGCGCTTATGGAATCGATCGAGCCATTTGACATGAGCGGTGCCGTTGATTTTCAGACGGCGTATCTTTCGGGCTACCTTGCCGACAAATATGATGTGGATTCCGAAACCAGCATTACCCGTGCAAATGAACGCATCAAGAAGAGCACCGAGGAAACGTTCCGTTCTTTCGTGAAAGGCTATGAGTCAGTTACTACCGAAAATTCTTCGGTAAATCTGCAGAACGGTTCCGCAAAATATGCGCTCTATCCTGTTTGGCTTCTCAACACCACATGGAACGGAAAAAAATACACCTTCGCCATGAACGGCCAGACAGGCAAATTGGTAGGTGACCTTCCGATGGACAACGGTGCATATAAAAGACACTTTTTTATGGCAACAGTCATAGGCGCTGCGGCGGCACTCGCCGTTCAGTACCTTATGTGGCTTCTGTAAGGAGGGATTATGATGAAAAAGAAAGCTATATATCTTTTCCTTACGGTATGCATGGTTTTTGCCGCAATTCTCCCGGTCAGTGCGGCTGATTACCGGTTAGTATTCGATGACGCGGATCTCATGACAGATTCCGAAGAAGTCGAACTGGATGCCAAGTATGACGAAATCACCAACCGTCATCAAATGGAAGTGGTTGCGGCTGTATTTGAAACCATCGGTGATTATACACCTATGGAATATGCCGATGATTTCTACGATTATAACGGCTACGGCTACGGTGATAACAACGACGGTCTGGTTCTGATCGTTGTGATGGATACCTCGGATTGGTACATATCCACCTGCGGAAAAGCTATCACCGCATTTACCGATGCCGGCATCGATTATATCGGAGAACAGATCGTTCCTTATCTCTCCGATGGAGACTATTACGCAGCCTTCGACAAATTCGCAGATCTGTGTGATGAATTCATGACACAGTATGAAACCGGCGATCCCTATGATACGCACAATCTGCCGAAAGGACCGTTTCTCACCTTCAAAACCGTGCTGATCTCACTTGCAGCAGGTATCATTGTTGCTATTTTCTATACGCGCAAGCTTGTAAAACAGCTGGGCACAGTTCGAAAGAAGAATGAAGCCACGAATTACGTAAAGGAAGGCGGAATCAGCGTTACAACGTCGAGCGACCTTTTCCTTTACAAGACAGTAAACCGCACTGCAAAGGAAAGCAGTTCCTCAAGCAGCGGTTCCAGCACTCACAGATCCTCCTCCGGAACAACACACGGCGGAGGCGGCGGTAAGTTCTGATCTGGCAGATGAAACTGAGAATATTTGAAAAGGAGATTTGTTATGAATATTATCGGCACATGGAAAGCTAAAAAAGTCGGTATGTTTGATGAAGAAATCGGAACGGTAATGAGAACCATTGAGGAAATCATGGCTATGGAAGAAACCGACGAAATCATCGAAGTAAAGCAAATGCTTACTGTCACGGTAGTGTTTTCCGAGGGCGGCAAGCTGGAAATGCGCATTGTAGTTCCGCCGGAAGAAGTTGAAGCTGCTTTGGCAGACGGAGCCGTTATCGCTGAAGACGGTTCAACAACGATGATGGAAGCTGAATGGAAGATAGAGAACGGCGAGATATTCTATAATCTCGGCGATGAAGGCGAGATCGATGGAGAACCTATCGACCCGTGGATCAAAGCGGATTATGACGAAGACGGTTGTCTTGTCATGACTAATCTCGCATTTGAAAAAGCGTAAATCGCAACCGGGGGAACTCCGGTTCCCCTCTTCTCAAAGTGCTTCACTTCGGTGGAGTATTTTGAGAAGAGAGAACGATATTATGAAACACAATCAGGAGGATATTATGGACTTTATAAAACTGGACAGCAGGCTTGACGAGGAACAGCTTGGCGAAATGTTCTCACGCGTACTGCACGCTGATACCAAAGGCAACTCATTATCCACACCCGCAAAGGAAATGGCATACGGATCAAGCAGTGAACAAAATACATCTGATCTTCCTTGGACTGCGTACACGCTCATCCGTATCGCAAAAGGTCAGAGCGCTGTGTTTGTGAGCGGTGACAAGGTTATATCTTCCCGCGCAAAGCCCGGAGATTATGCTGTGCAGGGGGAAGAGGATCTCTCTTCGGCTAAAGTATATTTTGTCGGAACAGATGAGAAGTCCGGCAAAATGTTTGAAACGCACACGCCTCTTGTTTATCACGCAACAGATGCCGCTACCTCTGTGACCGGCGAGATTCGGATGAACTGCGCCTACTACTTTATTTATCGCATCAAGAATCCCAAGGTATTTATGAAATATGCACTTGTCTGCAAGGGGAAAACTGTAAACCGTCAGAATCTTGAAACGGAAATGAACAGCGTGTTCTCGGTTTGTCTTCCCGAGCTTTTCGCGCAGCTCTCTGCTGATGGCGTTCCGTATACCGACATCTCCGGATGTGGCGACCGCGTTACAGAGTTTATGAAAGAAAAGCTTGCACTCGCATGGAAAAGCTCACGCGGAATTGAGCTTAAGGAATTCAAATTTATTGTAACCGAGCCTAATCGCGACGACGTAAAGGTTTTCGAAGAAAAGTGCGCCCTTGCAGGAGAAAAGACCGCAGGATCCTCTTTTGATTCCGAGCAGTTTTCTGAAGAATTCAGCGCGGTTATGAAAGAGCTCGGAAAAGTCGCGGGAGATGCGATGGCTACGTTTGGAAAAGAAATGGTGTCTCTTTTCGACGAGCTTGCCGAACAGCTTGACAAAGAAATCAATTCTTCCGAGGCTGAATCGGACGAAGAATCATCCGACGATTTTGACATCGACAGTATTCTTGAAGGCTGCAGTACTGATGTTATGGGAACATGGGAATGTCCCGAACTTGGCCAAACCATCCGGTTTGAACTTCTGTACGCCGTGATCGAAACGAACGGACAGCAGGTTTGGATGGGCGATTGGGAGGAAAAAGAGGGGGACGATGGCTTTGACATTGTTGTCTGCCCCACTGCAGATTCTCTCGGTTGTTACAAGTATTTTGAATATCATAACGGTGATGACGACGAATATCTCGCAGGAATCATCCTTGATACAGGTGATGAAAAACAGTATGTGCGCTTCGTTCGAAATGCAGAATGATGCCGCTTTCCGAATCTTGCGGAGGAAAGTCTGAAAAATGGATCATTTTTCAGACTCTGAAGTTTTGTGCCTTTCGCATCTTCGATGCGAATTTCCTACGGAAACCGGCACAAAACTTCTTAAATCGTTAGAAAGGAATGGTCATAAATATGGAAAAAACAAAGATATTTGCACTTATAACGGTATGTGTTTGTCTGCTTGCACTTGCAGGCTGCCAAAACACATCTGATACAACGCTCCCTGTTGACACGACGGTTCTTCCTGACACGACAACACAGCCAACCGACACAGAAATCCCCACCGATCCATACAACGAGCTTTTACTTGCCATGGAAGGAACCTCTCATCGGATGGCGGTTGCCTACTTCGGATATTTCAGCCATATGGATGTGGAAGAATTCGATGAAAATGCAGAATATGCCTTCAGCCATGCAGATCCGTTCCCGTATATGAAAAGCAAAGCTCCCGAGCTTTGCGAGAAGATGCCGTTTTTGCTCAGTATTCCCGATGAAAATATCATTGGTGACCGAACAGGCGAGCTTTACTGCATCATTCCGGCGGATAAAAACGCCTCTGTTACCGTGACTTACGCAGGACTGAATGAAGCCGGTGAGGACGTGTCCGAAACCCTTTATCAAAGTGCAGAGGGTGAACCGATCATGGTGTTCTGCAACACCGGTTGGACGCCTGAAATGCAGATAAAAATCGAAGAAGCAAACGGTGATTCCTTCGTGTGGATTCCTGCGCTCGACAATACATATTACGTCAGTACGATGATGGATAACAAATGGGAAGAAATGATACTCGATATATCCCCCTACGCGGAATGCCTTGCCGCCGATTACCGTATCATGCGCGAAAGCTCGTATATCCCGCCGAGCGGTGAACAGCTTCGTGGTACAACGTGGAGTGCCGATGAGAATTTTCCGTACAATCAGTATTACCGCATTGCCTTTCACGAAAACAAAGCGGATATTTATTGGAAAACGGATGACGGCGAAGAACATGAATATCTGAACGCGACCTACTCCTTGGAAGTTGTCGGCGGTGTATCAATATTAACGCTTGATCTCGGTGAGTTTGCCGGAGTGCATCGATACAATCTGCTCATGGATTCAGACGGCTCTATGTTATACATCGCAGTTGACAGTACAAAGGGGACGATCATCCATACCGACGAAAAGCAGTATCGCTTTCTGTATCAAGATGTAAGCAGCGATCAGTAAGATGCTCTGATACTGTTTGCATTTACAATGTATTCAATACGCAAATCATACTTTAGCAGGATGTAATTGTCTGCGATTTTTGATAAAATAGATTCGGTTGATTGAATCGGACTTTTTTGAAAAATACTTATAAGGAGAGTTTTATGAAAAAGCGCTTAAGCATTCTCGTCAGTATACTGTTTATTTGTCTTATGACACTGCCAACATTTGCTGCGGATGCCCCTCCCGAAATTGTCTGTCAGCCGCAAAATCCTACCTACAATCCGTATGCCGTTGCGCTGTACTCTGTGACGGCTAAGGGAAATGATCTTGTCTGCACGTGGCATCTCGTGTTTGATGGCGTTGATTACAACATCTCAAAAACAGATGAAGTATTCGACCCGTGGGAAGGATATGCAGGCGAACAGTACGGCTGTTATGCGGAAGAATCTGCCGGACAAACTGCATTCTACTACTATTTCCAGGGGATCGGAGAAGAACTTTCCGGTGCTGCTATTTATGCCGTGATCGACAACGGTAGTCAATCGATTGTAAGTGACATAGCGTACATTTATGTGGTGGACGATGCAAAGACGCCCCCCACAACGGTTGTACCGGCCTCTGTAGAGCTATATCAAGGCGAGGCATATACCCTCCACTGTGAAGCATCGGTTCCCGACGGTTCCACCCTCAGCTACCTGTGGTACAGTACTTCCACCGGTAAGATTCAAAACATCATGGCGGTCAACCGCGGCAGTGAAGACAAAGCGGATCTGACCGTGGATACAAGCACGGTTGGTACACAATATTACTGCTGTATGGTAACCTCTGCCTCCGGTGGCAGCACTTATTCGAGTTTGATTAAGGTAACGGTAACAGATCCGCCCCAGATGCAAATGACAGATAGCGCGACCATACCGAGCGGTACTGTGGGGCAAAAGTACAGCTTCGATCTGAAGCAGCTCAGCGAAGCTACAAATTATAAGATTTACGAAAGCAGCACATACCCGAACGAATTTGAAAAAACAGGACTAATTATTGGCAAGAACGATATACTTTCGGGTACGCCTACCGCTGCAGGAGAATATAAGTTTGCTGTAGTGGGAGAAAAGAGCTCCGGCACGGGCAGCTATATCTGCGAGATTGCATTTATTGTAGAGGCACCCGAGACAACTGAGGCACCTGAAACTACAAAGACTCCCGAAACAAAGGAACCAGAGACAGAAAAGACAACGGAGACAACGAAAACTCCCGAAATAGATTCACCGGAAACGAAGAAACCCGAAACTGATCCACCCTATAGAGACAACGAGCCGGATCGGCAAATGAGCGGAGTAGTGGTTGCTCTTATCGCAGTTTCTGCCGGATTGGCAGGTGGTCTTATCGTTCTGCTATTCACAAAAAACAAAAAGTAACTGTTCCCGGAGGGGAAATCATGAAAAAAATTGTTGTTAGTGTAAAAAACAATCTGCTTGCAGAATCCATCACTAAGATTCTGGCAGACAGCGGTGTTTTTAATCCGTTTCGAGTGCCTGTACACCGAAAAAACAAGGATACAGCAAAACAATGTGAAGCACTGCAGACGGAATTGTTGTTGGCAGAGGTTTCTTACTCTTCCGGTACTACTGTGGATACCCGATTGGAAGAAGCAGCGGAGCTTCGCCGTATATTGCCGGGGTGTCTGATCGTTTTTTTGTGTGATGAAAATTCAGCACCGGATATTGCCAAAGATGTGATGCTTGCCAAAAAGGACGGAAAAATCGATGCATTTTTCTATACGTCCGTAACACAAAATTACCTGCTTGCAGCGCTGGAAGCCCTGTAAAGCAGTACAAAAACCAAACAAAGTATAACCTGGAGGATCAATCAAATGAAAAAGAAGACATTGGCCATTATTGTTATCGCCGTCGCATTGGTAATCACATTGAGTGCGGCAGCAATTATTTACTTCTCAGATGGTAAAACACCGAGTCCGGTTTCCGGCGATGTTGAATCAGACTATAATAACATACTGGATAATCTCCATGGAGCGCTTGTATCTCCCGATGACGCAGACGTTCTTTTTGATGGAGTGGCCAGCATTCAAGACGCTGTACAGGCGCTTGGGGATGAGGCACTTGATAAGCTCGAATATACCGTTACGGATATAAACAATGACGGAACGAAAGAGCTTCTGATCGGCTGTTTTGAAGCAGATGATTCTGCCTCTACGAAAAATGAGATTTATGCCGCTTATTCGCACGACGGGAATACTGCCACACTTCTTTTTGAGAAACAGGCGCAAAATACCTTTGCACTGACCGATACAAATACATATTATTTCTATGGCTCGGATGGCGAAAATTACCATATCATTGCAGAATATGAAATTGGAGAAAACGGCAAGCTGGTTTGCAAGAACTTCTATTTCACATATCCTCAATCAGGGAACTCGGGTGAATTGGGCTATTTCCATAACACAAGCGGAGAATGGACCTCCGAAGGATCCGAGCAGCTGGATATAACGGCAGAGGAATTTGAGGCAATTCGTGCAGAGCTTGCCGCAAAAACAGTAGAGCTTTCCGGCGAGAAATTTGCAGCTCTCGCAAACGGCAGCAAGTAAAATAAAGAAATTCCCGATACTACAATATAAGTTTGAATCAAAAAACACATTCAAATACTATAAAAAGGAGATTTATGATGGGAAAATTCGTAATCCGAAACACAGCAACAGGCATTAAGTTCGATCTGAAAGCCGGTAACGGTGAAGTAATCGCAACAAGCGAGGTTTACACAACGGAAGCCGCTTGTCTTAACGGAATTAACAGCGTGAAGACAAATTGTATAGGCGAGGTGGAAGACCAGACCGTCGAAGGCTTTGAAAAGGTAAAGCATCCCAAGTTCGAGGTTTACACCGATAAGGCGGGCGAATACAGATTCAACCTCAAGGCAAGAAACGGTGAGATTATCGCTTCCAGTGAAGGATACAAATCCAAGGCAAGTTGCCTTAACGGTATAGAAAGCGTAAAGAAGAACGCACCCGATGCTGAAATCGTGAAGGCATAATCGTGCTATTAGGGCTAAATAAAACTATTTTCGTAAATGTATTATGCCGAAAATAACAAAAGAGCCGAACGTGTATAATCACGTTCGGCTTTCTTGCTATCGTTGTCTTTGGCTCTCAATCGGGCGTTTAGATAACATCCTTATTCGGGTGTGCACTTC
>JAZQXA010000109.1:0-6315 GCA_045632605.1 Candidatus Flemingiibacterium sp.
CGTCTTTGTCGGTATAAGTCGGAAAAGCCTCTGTTGCTGACAGCTTTGCATGGCGCAAAAAATCAAGACAGGCATTCACGCAGATTTTGTAAACCCACGTCGAAAACCGACAGTCACCGCGGTAACGTCCGATAGAACGCCAAATTTTAAGAAAAACCTCCTGCGAGAGGTCAAACGCATCCTCCGTACTGCCGATTTTAAGCCGTACAGTATTATATACGAGTTTTTCATACATGGTGTAAAGCGAACCGAATGCTTCTTTGTCGCCGGATGCGGCAGCCGCTATCAGCTTGTTTTCCTCGGGTGTATTAAATTGTTGACAGTTCAATCCGGTATCGCCTCCTAATTTTAATGTCACAGCTCTCATTACGTGTGTCAGTTGTCAAGTGTACCAAGTAATATTTTTCGCATTTCTTCGCGTGTACACGCCTGATTCAGTGCACCTCTCGCACCGGCGGCACCACGTATTCCCTTTAGATACCACGAAAGCTGTCCCCGTGACTGCAGAACGCCGAGCTTTTCGCCCTTGTCGCGGACTGCACCGTCGAGCTGACGAAGTGCGGTTTCAATGCGTTCCCTCTCCGTTGGCGGTGTATAATTTTCGCCATACAGTGCGGCACGAATCTCGGAGAATATCCAAGGATTTCCCATGGCTCCGCGGCCTATCATTACGGCATCGCATCCGGTACGCTCAAACATACGCACTGCATCGGCTGCAGTGAAAATTTCACCGTTAGCAACAACCGGTATCGTAAGCGCTGATTTTATACGCGCAATTTCATCAAAATTTATCGGCGCACTGAAGCGTCCCTCTCTCGTTCGACCGTGAACAGTCAGCGCATCTGCACCGGAATCCTCCATTCGCTTTGCAAAATCAACTCCGCAGATATGTGCCTCATCCCATCCAATACGGATTTTTACCGTAACGGGTATATCCGGATTTACCGCTTCAACAGCACGTTTAACTTCCTTTACTATCTCTGCGGCAATTTCGGGGGTCTTTAAGAGCGCCGAGCCCTCGCCGTTATTTGCAACCTTGGGCGCAGGACACCCCATATTTATATCAATGGAACGGGGGAGATTTTTGGTTTTGCAGTATTTATATGATGCCGCGGCAATCTTTTCTGCCGCTTCTGCCATTATTTTCGGTTCGCTGCCGAAAATCTGAACACCGGTCGGTTCACCGTCGTAAAGCTCGCCCAGCTCTGCGGTCTTTTTGTCTTCAAAATGTATCGCCTTTGCGGAAAGCATCTCCGTATACATAAGCTCTGCACCAAAATAGGCGCAAATCTCACGGAATGCGTAATCAGTAACGCCTGCCATTGGTGCAAGCGCAATTTTATAATCAAGCTTTTTCATGAAAACTTCCGAATTTTATAATTTATTATTATAATTCTATCGTATTTTTATTAACGAGATATGAACTATTGTATTCGTGTTTGTAATAAATCAAAGCATATTCGTGAATATTTTTGCATATTCATTAGAATACGTTATACAGCAAAATACTGTTGAAAGGAATAGAACCATGTATATTTACGTCGTATCCCCCGGTGACACCCTCGCATCGATTTCCACACGTATCGGCTTACCGCAAAGCGTTATCGCCTCTGCAAACGGACTGCGTGAGCCTTACTCGCTGACTCCGGGGCAGGCACTGCTCATTTTAAACGGCGCACGGACATATACCGTACAGCCGGGAGATTCAATATATTCGATAGCCGCACGCTTTCGCATCAGTACAGATGAGCTGTGGCAGTTCAATCCCTCTCTCGCCGGCGGTGACATGATTTATCCCGGGCAAACGCTCGTCGTATATCTCCCGCAAAATAATGCCGACTCGCTTATTTCGACCGGATATGCTTATCCGTTCATAAACCGCTCAGTTCTTCGAACAACGCTTCCCTATCTCAATTATCTCGCTATATTCAGCTACGGATTCCGTGCAGACGGAAGTCTTGTCCTCGCAGATGACACCGAGCTTATCGACACAGCCAACGAATACGGCGTAAAGCCTATGCTAGTTCTTACCTCACTCGGAGATGACGGACGTTTTTCATCCGAAGCGGTTTCGGCAATGCTCACTTCTCCTGAGGTACAGTCGAACCTGATAAACAACATCGTTGAAATAGCACAGGTGAAAGGATATGCCGCAGTAAACTCTGACCTTGAATATATACCGCCTGAGGACCGAGAGGAATACAACACTTTCATACGAAATCTCGCAAACGCGCTTCACGCTGTTGACATCGAGCTGACAGTTTCTCTGCCGCCAAAAACGTCTGATGAACAAATGGGACTTTTATATGAAGCAATAGATTATGCCGCTCTCGGAGAGGCGGCAGACCGTGTACTTTTAATGACATATGAATGGGGATACACATATTCTGAACCGAGAGCAGTCGCACCGATAAACAATGTCGCCGCTGTTGTCGATTACGCATTAAGTGTAATACCTCGCAAAAAAATTGACCTTGGAATTCCGAATTACGGTTACGACTGGCAGCTTCCGTGGGTGGAAGGCACAGCCGCACGTTCGCTCGGAAACATCGCAGCACAAGAGCTTGCAATCGAACGCGGCGCAATGATAATGTACAGTCAAACGGATGAAACGCCGTTTTTTAACTATACCGCCGAAGACGGCACACGCCATGAGGTATGGTTTGAGGACGCCCGCTCAATTATGGAAAAATTAAATCTTGCCCGTGAACGCGGACTCGGAGGAATAGGTATCTGGCAGATAATGCGGTGGTTTCCGCAGTTATGGCTGCAAACTTAACTTATTCTAAAATTACGTTTGCAAAGCCGAGCTTACCGTCTTTGTCACAAATTTCAGCTCGTACAAATCCGCTTCCCGGTGTAATCTTAAACCGTGCTTCAAAAATCGGTTCATCGCCAGCAACAGTTGAGCGATTAGCTTCCCAAACTCGAGCTGTAAAAAATGTAATTCGCGCTGCACCGCTTTCGCAGCTTACAACGATATCGTCCCCATCGCGATTCACCGAAAAGAACGGACCTTGTGTAGCAATAAATTTGCCTTCCCTGAGCGCACTGATGATATTTTCGGCATTCAACGGTTTGTCTTCAAGATTAACCATGATATAGCCTTTTCCAACCTCACCTTTATGAAAATGGGTATCGTCTGCCGCAACAAAAGGAAGCGTATATCCCCTCGCCGCAAGGTCGTCTATAACCGCTCCCGAATATGGGCGGCAGTTAAACGGAAAGTCTGATACCGAATTATATATTTCTGTTGCGAAAATACCGTGAAGTGGCATAATTTTATCGTAAGTGTTCATCGACCACGCAGGATGGGCGAGAATCGGCAGACCACCGTTTTCTGTAATTTTATCAATCGCCGTCTGCGCGCTGTCGCTTCTCTCAATATCAGATGGATTATTCATTCCGATTCCGAGAATATGGAATATTCCATCCACCGCGGTTTTTCCGAAATCATACTCGATACCGGAAAGCACAACAAGCCCTGATTCGTCGCTGTCAGAACATTCTCCAAAATACCAATGGTCAGTCAGCGCAATGAAATCATATCCGAGCGAACGGTATATCGCCTTTGTTACTTCGGGCGACTTCACTCCGTCCGACAATGTAGTGTGCGTGTGAAGATTACCGCGATACCAACGGTTTCCTTTTTTGTCTGTATACATTAAATTTCTCCTCTGAAAAATTTTATTCATCCCAGAAATCTGCAAGCGCACCGTCGAGTGCTTCGACAGTCGGTGCAAGTCTGATTCCTTTTATGTGCTCTGTCAATAGGCGCGAATACTGCGGCGTTGCATATCTGTCATCTATAAGAATGCAAACGCCCTTATCCTCTTCGGAGCGTATAACACGTCCGATTGCCTGAAGAACTTTATTCATAGCCGGATAGAGGTACGCATACTCGAATCCGGCTTCTCTTGTTTCACTGAAATAATCTGCGATTATGTTGCTTTCAAGATTAAGTCCTGCAAGTCCGGTACCGACAATAATAGTACCGATCAGCTTTTCACCGGCAAGATCAATACTCTCGGAAAACATTCCGCCGAGCACTGCAAACCCAATTAAAGAATCGCCCTCTTTGAAATTATCTATGAATTTCTGACGTTCAGTTACCGTCATATCCGGCTTCTGAAGCTGTATTTTTGCCATAGGGTCATATTTATGATATGCATACGCGACACGTTTAAGCATTTCATAAGACGGCAGAAAAACAAGATAGTTTCCAAATCGTGAATTAACCACCGTATCGATTACTTCAATCACAGCAGAAAGCGTCCTGTCACGGTCGGAATATCGCATTGATATTTTATTCATCACCGCACAGAACAGCTGATTTCTGTCAAACGGTGACGGCAATGTAAGCACACCCGCACGCTTGCATCCAAGTAAGTCGGAATAATATTCGGCAGGCGTCATTGTCGCCGAGAATAAAACCGCGGAATTCACTCGTCCGAGCCGAGAATCAATGAGTTTAGACGGGTCAATGCAAATTGCACGAACACGTACACGCTCTCCGTGCCGCTCGGAAAGGTGCAGAAAATGCTTATCCGAGCGTTTTACAGCATCGGAAAATCTTTTCGCCTCAAACGCCGCCTCGCGTACAGCAGAATTGAGCGTTGACGCACCAAACAGTACCTCTGCGGCATTATCGCCGTTCACCCGAAGCCACTGTACTGCTGCAGCAAAGAACTCGAGAGAAGCGTCTGCAAGTGCTGAAAACGGCTCCTTTGAAAGATATGTACCGCATTCATCGTTGCCGTCGAAATATACGTTCTCTCTGCAAAGCGGAATAAGCGAACGGAATCCGTCACATATATGCTTAAGCGGCAGATATAGTATAAAATCATTTTCGGGAATAACCGCTTGAAGCTGTTCGAACAGATTTGAACTTAAATCCCCGGAATACATCGCCCGTGCACGTTCAATAATGTCATGTGCCTCGTCGATAAGCGCAATGTTTTCCGACTTGTCGCAGTCATCGTCGAAGAAGCGGCGCAGAAACACTCTCGGGTCAAAAAGATAGTTGCAGTCGCAAATTATGATATCGCAGAACATCGCCGCATCGAGCATCAATTCATACGGGCAAACACAGTATGTTCTCGCTACCTCTTCAATCCCCTCTTTTGTAATATCCCCCTCGCGTGAAAGCAGAGCGTACAGTGCATCATTGATTCTGTCATAATGCCCATTCGAATAAGCGCAAACAACACTCGAGCAATCGTGAACCGAATCACGGCAGAAACAGCATTTTTCCTTGGCATAAATCGTGATGCACCGTGCAGATAAGCGGTGCTTTTTCATAATATCAAATGCCGCCATCGGTGCTTCACCGACGGTCGATTTCGGTGTAAGATAGAATATTCTCCGTCCCACTCCCTCGCCAACGGCTTTAACTGCGCCATAGCATACCGACAGGGTTTTTCCGATACCGGTCGGCGCCTGAACAAGCAGACGTTTTCCCTTGCGCACAGCGGTGAATGTGTCAACAATTATATCCTGCTGACCGAGGCGATAATCCTTGTGCGGAAATTTAAGCTTCTTCGCCGATTCACGAAAACGGATAAATCCGTCAAGTGCAAGTCTTGCAAACCGGTTGTACTGTTCAAGCAGCCCGTACACACGTCCGTGAAGCTCGGCAAGAGTTTTAACCGAATCGAAATATTCGCATTCCATTGTGTCAGCAGTTACAAACGTCAGTCGTACCGTAATACGCTCATATCCGTGAGTGAGCGCATACATATAGGCATAGCATTCCGCCTGTGCCGTATATTCCGGATAGTCAGACAAACGAACCGAAGAAAGCGCACGTGAAACCGTCTTTATTTCATCGATAATCGCAGTTGTTCCGTTGTCGATAACGCCGTCCGCACGACCGCGGAGCCGATATGTAACATCGCCGCAGACAAGCTCTGCTTCAAGCGGTACTTCGGGAATATATCCTTCCGGGGCTTGCGACTGGATTATTTTATGAATCCGTCCGCCTTGCCTGAGCCGTGAATAGCTCGCAAGAGGTCTGTCTATACTGCCCGAACGCATGACAGCCGCTATAAGCTCGCGAACGGAAATATTAAGTTCTGCCATGCGTCCTCACCTCACATAAATTACTCGTTTCAGTATATCGCAAAAATATTACCGCCGTGTGAACAAACATGATATAATATAAAAGATTACCGACAAGAACAAAATACAAAGTACTTGCATTTTCCAAGAAAATGTGGTATACTATATCTAACTGTAATGTTTTAATGTAAGGACAATCTGCCATATGGAAGAAAAAATAATCATCCGCGGCGTCGGAGTAAATAACGTAACACT